>NZ_JBHZAG010000113.1:0-27277 GCF_042754125.1 Amycolatopsis sp. NPDC059235 | reverse complement strand
CGTGAGGGGAACCCTGAGGGACTCTGATTCCCTCAGGGTTCCCCTCACGGACCTTCGACAGGAGCGCCAAGACCTCCGCTAGATCAAGCCGTTCCGCACCGCGTAAGCCGCCGCGTGCGCGCGGTTGCGCACCCCCAGCGTCGCCATCAGGTCGTACAACGCGTTCTTCACCGTATGCTCCGACCAGCCGAGTTCAGCCGCGATCTCGCTGTTGCTGTACCCGTCGGCGACAAGCCTGAGCACCCGCAGCTCGCGCTCGCCGAGCTGCGGCCGGTACGCCGCGTCCCCGTCCACCCGGCCAGTCTAGGAGATCCGCTCACCCCGGCAGCTCCGAACCGCGCGTCGCCGGCGCGGCCGCCACCGCGTGCACGACCCGCACTAACCGGTCAGCCATCGTCTTCGCCGCGGTTTCGGTGAACAACGCCCGGTCGTAATGCAGCGTCCCGGCCGTCCCGCCGGGATGCTCGCGAACCGTCACCAGCACGTCAAAGGGATTCCCGCCCTGCCCGACCCGCCACGGCTCGGCGCGGACGCCCTCGAGCCGGACCCGGTCCGCGAGCGGCCCGAGCGACTGGAACGCCACCTGCGCCACCGGATTCCGGCTCAAATCGCGCGGCGGCCGCAGCGCCGTCACGACCTGGTCGAACGGGACGTCCTGATGCCGGAACCCGCCGAGCACCGCCTCCCGCACCGCGTCGAGCACCTCCCGGTACGCCGGATCGCCGGGGACCCGCACGCGCAGCGCGAGCGTATTCACGAACAGCCCGATCAGGTCCTCGGCCTCGACCGACGGCCGGTTGCCGGCGAAGGTCCCGACGACGAGATCGTCCCGGCCGGTAGCCCGGCGCAGCTCGAGGACGAACGCGGCCAGCAAAGCCATGAACCCCGTCGCACCCGCCCTGGTGGCGACCGCGTCGAGCGCGGCGACAACGTGCTGCGGCAACGAGAACTCGACCGCACCTTCTACCTGCGCCTGACGAGCCGGCCGCGGAAGGCTGTCCGGAAGCTCAATCGCCCGCGGCGCGCCCGCCAAAGCCGACTTCCAGTACTCGAGCCCCGATTGATCCGGCGCGGGGCAGAACGCGACCGCTTCCGGCAGCGCAGCCGCTCGCCCGGCATAGCATTCGGCGAGGTCGCGCCAGAAGATCTCCATCGAGGTGTCGTCGGCGATGATGTGATGGATCACCGCGAGCAGCGTGAACCTGCCCGGCTCGCCGCGGATCACCGTGCACCGCAGCAACGGCCCGCGAGCCAGATCGAACGGCCGCGCGATCTCGGCGTCGACGATCTCCTGCGCCGACCCGTCGACCACCGTCAGCGAGACCTCGGATTCGGCGGAGACGTGGCGTTCCGGTTCGCCGCGACGGCTGCGGAACGTCGTGCGCAAGGCCTCGTGCCGCTGCACGACCTCCGCCAACGCACGCCGCAACTTCTCGACGTCCAGGTGGCCGGTACACCGATAGGCCTCGTACATCGTGTACGTCGAGGACGGTCCCGACAGCTGATCAAGAAACCACATCCGGTGCTGCGCCGGAGAAATCGCCGCCTGTCCACTATGGATGTTTAAGGTCGGGGCCGAAGCGACCAACTCGGCCAACTCGGCAACCGTCGGCGCGGCAAACAGATCCGCGACGGACAACCGTCGGCCAGTGTCGCGCGAGACCCGTGAGCAAATCCGGGTAGCGGCCAGCGAACGACCGCCGAGTTCGAGAAACGGATCGAGGACGCCGACCGGACTGATCCCGAGCGCTTCTGCCCAAATCTCGGCGATCGCCTTTTCGGCGACATTCCGAGGTTCGACGTATTCCACGGCCAACGCGGGACGGGTATTATCGGGCACCGGCAGGGCTTTACGATCAATCTTGCCACTCGACGTAAGCGGCAACGCGGCCAACGAGATCCACGCCGACGGAAGCATCGGCTCCGGCAAGGAGCGAGCCAGATGCGCCCGCAACTCAGACGTCGAAGGCGTGGCCCCGTCGCGGTAAACACAGTAAGCGACGAGCCGATCTCCGTGCACCGCGGCAGCCGCCGCGGCAATCATCGGGTGTTCATGCAGCGCGGCCTCGACCTCGCCGAGCTCAATCCGGTTGCCGTGGATCTTGACCTGATGGTCGAACCGCCCCAAGTACTCGAACGCGCCGTCCTCGCGCCGCCGGGCACGATCGCCAGTCCGATACAGCCTTTCACCGGGCTTCCGCGCAAACGGATTGGGCACGAATTTCTCGGCTGTCAACGCCGGACGATTCAGATAGCCCCGCGCCACCTGCACCCCGGCAATAGTCAACTCTTCGTCGAGGAGGTGAATCTCGGTGTTGGCAATCGGGTACCCGATCGTGACAGCCTCCCCCGGCAGGCACCGGGTCGCCGTGACATCCACCGACGCCTCCGTCGGCCCGTACAGATTGTGCAGCTCGGCACCGACCACCCGATGGAACCGTTCCGCCAGCTCGTCCGGCAATGCCTCGCCGCTGCACAAGACCCGCCGTACCGGCAACGACGGCACCGGACCGGCCAGGAACGCCCGCAGCATCGACGGCACGAAATGGACCGTCGTAATCCTTTCCGCCACCAGAGTTTCCGCGAGATACGCCGGATCGCGATGTCCACCCGGCCGGGCCATCACGAGGGTTGCGCCGACGGAAAGCGTCCAGAAAAACTCCCACACCGACACGTCGAACCCGAACGGCGTCTTCTGCAACACTCGGTCTTGCGGCGTCAGACCGTACTCGCGCTGCATCCACCGCAGCCGGTTGACGATCCCGCGATGCTCGATCACGACGCCCTTGGGCCGCCCGGTCGAGCCCGAGGTGTAGATCACGTACGCCGCGTTCTCCGGCCGCACTAAGGCATTCACCGGCTCCGCGGGCTCATCGAGACCCGTCAGATCACCCGGCCCGATCACGACTCCGGCGCCCGAATCCTCGACCATGAACCGAAGCCGGTCCTCGGGATAATCCGGATCCAGCGGCAGGTAAGCCGCCCCCGCCTTGAGAACCCCGAGCAGCGCGACCACCATCTCCAAACCGCGCTCCAGCCGAACCCCGACCACCGACTCCGGCCCGACCCCCAACGCTCTGAGCCGATGCGCCGCCTGGTTCGCCAGGGCGTCCAGCTCCGCGTAGGACACTTCGCGGCCGTCCGCGACCACCGCCACCCCGCCGGCGGTCACTCCCTCGGCTACCAGGTCCAGCAACGTCTCGCTCATGTGTCCTCGCTCATCGGCCGGATCATCGTCCGGGCAGCCGGTTCCATGACGAGCCGCAGACATCCGCCGGTGGCGATGCTCTCGGCCATCAGTTCCAGCAACGCCGCGCTCATCCGTCGCCACCCACCAACCAGACCACCGCACGCAGCCGCATCACCGACCGCACATATCCCACGACGACCGCCAACACCTCACTCATCCGTCCTCACCCACCGGCTGGACCACCGCGCGCGGCCGCATCACCGACCGCACATACCCCACGACGACCGCCAACGCCTCGCTCATCCGTCTTCGCTCACCGGCTGGACCATCGCGCGCGGCCGGATCGTCGCGCGGGCGGCCGGTTCCGCCGCGAGCCGCGGGTACCCGGCGACCGCGGCGGCGAGGGCCTCGACGGTCGGATGGTCGAACAGCGCCCGCACCGGAACGTCGGCGGCCAAGGCGGCGCGCAGCCGGACCGAGATTCGCGTGGCGGCGACGGAATGCCCGCCGAGGTCGAAGAAATCGTCCCGCGCCCCGATCCGCTCGGCGCCGAGCACCTCCGCCCACACGCCCGCGACCAGCTCCTCCACCGACCCGCGCGGTGCGACATACGGACGTTCCCGCGTCACCGGCTCCGGCGCGGGCAACGCGGCGCGGTCGAGTTTCCCGGCCGGCGTCCGCGGCAGTTCGGGCAGCAGAACGAAACCGCTGGGCACCAGGTAGTCCGGCAGAGTCCCGGACAGTCCGTTTCGGACGTCCATAATGGATAGTTGCGTCTCGGCAACCACGTAGGCGGTCAACTCGAGGCCACCGTCGGGAGTGGGAATGGGCTGCACCGCCGCGTCCCGGATGCGCGGATCGGCCCGCAGCACAGCCTCGACCTCGCCCGGTTCGACCCGGTGCCCGCGGACCTTGACCTGGTCGTCGGCCCGGCCGAGGATCTCCACCGAGCCGTCCGGACGCCGCCGGGCCAGGTCGCCGGTGCGATAGAGCCGCCCGCCGGGCGCGAGTCCGTGCGGATCGGGCGCGAACCGCTCCGCGGTCAGTCCCGGACGGCCGGCGTAGCCGCGCGCGAGGCCGTCGCCGCCGATCCACACCTCGCCGACCACGCCGAGCGGAACTGGCTCCAGATCATCGCCGAGCAGGTAGATGCCGGTGTTGGCGACCGGTTCCCAGCCGACGACGGCATCCCCGCCGAGTTCGGCGACGGTGGACCAGATCGTCGTTTCGGTCGGGCCGTAGAGATCCCACAGCCGCGCCCCGCCCGCGGTGAGCCGCCGAGCCAGGTCGTCAGGGAGTTTCTCGCCGCCAGCGAAGACGGTGAGTTCCGCGGGCGGCGTCCAGCCCGAATCGACCAGGAGCCGCAAGCCCGACGGCGTCGCCTGCACAACCGACGGCGAAGTCCGCTCGATCAACGCGGCCTGACGTTGCGGGTCGATGCACTCCTCAGCGGTCGCGAGGATCACCCGACCGCCGACCAGCAGCGGCAAATACAGCTCCAGCGCGGAGATGTCGAACGACACAGTCGTCAACGCAAGCACTGCGGAGCCCGGCGCGAGACCAGGCCGGTCGCGCATGGAGAGGAGGAAATTCGCCAGCGCGCCGTGGCCGATCTGGACGCCCTTGGGCTGACCGGTGGAGCCGGAGGTGTAGATGACGTAGGCGAGTTCGTCCCCGTCCAGCCGGGGCACCGGGACATCCGCTGGACCGCCAGCGACGGCTGTGGCGTTGGGGTCCGGCGGCGCTGCCGAACCGCCCTCAACCGCCCCGGCATCCTGATCCAACGACACTGGCCAGCGGCCCTCGACAGTCGCGGCATCCGGATCCCGCGGCACCGCGGCGCGGGACTCAACCGCCCCGGACGCGCGATCTGACAGCCCCGCCGGGCACGCCTCAATCATCCCAGCGCCGCGGCCCGACGGCGCCCCTGCACGCACCTCGACCGCCCCAGCGTCGCGGCCCGACCGCACCCCAACCACCGCGGCGTCGCGGTCCAGCAGCAGCGCCGAACAGCCCGTCCCCTCCAGCAGTCCCGCCAGCGGCTCCTCGCTCAGCACCACCTCCACAACAGAATCAGCCAGCACGTAACCGACCCGCTTGGCCGGATAGCGCGGATCGATCGGCACATACGCGGCCCCGGCCCGATGCACCGCCAGCAGCGCGACCAGCAACCCCGGCCCGCGGTCGAGCAGGACGCCCACCAGTGCCCCGCGCCGCACCCCGTGTTCCTTCAGATACCGTGCCAGCCTAACGACCCGCACCGACAATTCCTGATAAGTGAGCGTCACCTCGCCGCACAGCACGGCCGGCGCGTCAGGGTGCGCCGCCGCGGTGGTCGCGAACAGTTCCGGCAGCATCCGCCCAGCGGGCTCGGTCCGCGCGGGATTCCGCAGCAGCAGAGCCCGATCCGCGGCGGGCAGGCCGCACCGCTGCGGCGGGGAAGCCGGCTCGGCGACGATCCGTTCCAGCACGTGCCGATACAGCCGCGCAAGAAACTCCAAGTGCGCCAAGGCAACCCGATGGGTGAAAGCCTCCAGCACGAAAGCACCGGGCACAGTCGAGACAGAAAGCCCGAACTCGTTCGGCGTGCTGTCCGCAACCTCAGCCAGGTCGACCAGCGCCTCCGCGAGCACGTGCATATCCGTGTGATTGAAGAAAACGTCGACGAGCGGAGCGTGCCCGCCCCAGGCGGCCTGCATCGCGGGCAGCGGGAAATGCCGATGCGGCCACATCGCGGTCTCCTCCGCGAAAACCGCGCGAGCCAGCTCCGGCCAGTCCCGCGCATCCGGAGGAGCCACGAATGGCACGGTGTTCAAGAACATCCCGCGCACTTGGTCGCCGCCAGCGCGTTCAAGCCTGCTGTTGGTCACCACGCCGGTATGAAACGGCCGATCGTGACCACCGATCGTGCGCAGCACGGTGAGATGCGCGGCCAGCAGCAGGCTCTTCAGCGGCACCCCCGCCGACGAAGCGACCGCGCGGAGCCGGGCCGTCAGGTCGTCGAACGGCACCCGCACCGTCCGATACACCCCGTCGTCTTCGCCTGCCCAGCCGGTCGGCACGGTGAAGCGCTCGGCCGCACTCGCCCGGCCTGCCCAGAACTCGCGGTCCACAGTGGACTCCAGCGACTCCCGCTCCCGGGCCACCGTGTCCGCGAATCGAACCGGTGGCGGTTCGGCCGGTCCCGCCGCACCCGCCCGGTAGTCCGAGATCAGCTCGGCGACGAGCGAATTCTGGCTCCAGCCATCGAGAATCGCGTGCACGTAGCTGAACGACAGCCGCCACTCGCGATCGGCGAGCCAGTGGACGTGCAGGCGCAGCAGCGAAGGACGGAGCAGGTCGAAGCCACGAGCCCGATCCTCCGCCGGGTACTGCCGCACGCGCGCGGCCTGCTCGTCGGCGGACAACGCACGCAGGTCGTCGCAGGTCACCTCCAGGACGGCGGTCTCGTGCACCCGCTGCAACGGCGGAACAGCGGCGAAGTCGATGGAAGTACGCAGGATCTCGTGCCGTGCGACCAGCCGGTTGGCCGCCTGCTGCAAGTCGTCCAGCCGGAATTCCTCGTGCACCGGATAGCCGAGGTGGTTCAGGTAGAGCCCGCGGTCGGCGCCGGCGAGCATCTCGTGCACCATGCCCGCCTGCGAAAGCGACAACGGATAAGCGTCGGTTACGTCGTCTGGCAATGTATGCCGCTGATCAGCATCCAGTTGCGCGAAGGGCGAAACCGCCTCGAAAGTCGCCGCTAGACCGCCGAGCCCAGCGGCGAAGTCGGCCACTCGCTGCCGGCGGAAGAGGTCTGCGACGCTCGCCTCGATCCCCTCCGCGTTCAGCAGCCCGACAGCCCGGATGGCTCGCAGAGAATCCCCGCCCAGCGCGAAAAAGCTGTCCTCCACACCGACTCGGTCGACGCCAGTCGCAGCCGCGAACGCGCGGGCCACAGCTGCCTCAGCGGGAGTGCGCGGCGCGACATAGCGTGCCGTCTGTCCGCCCTCCGGCGCGGGCAAAGCGTTGCGATCGATCTTTCCGCTGGCGGTCAGCGGCAGCGCCTCGAGCGTGACCCACGCCGACGGCAGCATCGGTTCCGGCAGCGTGCGAGCCAGATGGGCGCGCAACTCGGCAGGATCCGGGGTACGGCCGGGTTCGGGCACGAAGTAGCCGACCAGCCGGTCGTCGCGCACCGAGGCCGCGGCCGCGCGCAGGTCGGGGTGCGTCAGCAGGGTCGCCTCGACCTCGCCGAGTTCGATCCGGTTGCCGTGAAGCTTGACCTGGTGATCGAGCCGCCCCCGGTATTCGATCCGGCCGTCGGGCAGCCGCCGGGCGAGGTCCCCGGTGCGGTACAGCCGTTGGCCGGGCTGCCGCGCGAACGGGTCCGGGACGAAACTCCCGGCGGTCAGCGACTGCCGGTTCAGGTAGCCGCGGGCCAGCTGCACGCCGGCGATGACCAGCTCGCCAGGCACGCCCACCGGCACCTCGCGCAACTCGGCGTCCACCACGAACACCCGGGTATTCGCGATCGCGCGGCCGATCGTCACGGTCTCGCCCGGCAGGCATCGGGTCGCCGTGACGTCCACGGACGCCTCCGTCGGCCCGTAGAGATTGTGCAGCTCCGAGCCGATAAGCCGGTGGAATCGTTCCGCCAGCTCGTCCGGCAGTGCCTCGCCGCTGCACAGCACCCGGCGCAACGACGGCACCGGTCCGGACAGGAACGCCCGCAGCATCGACGGCACGAAATGCGCCGTGGTGATCCCTTCGGCCATGACCTCGGCGAGATAGGCCGGATCGCGGTGCCCGCCCGGCCGGGCCATGACGAGCGTCGCGCCGGCGGAGAGGGTCCAGAAGAATTCCCAGACCGAAACATCGAAACCGAACGGCGTCTTCTGCAGCACCCGGTCCTCAGGAGTGAGACCGTATTCGTCCTGCATCCACCGCAGCCGGTTCACGATCCCGCGATGCTCGATCACCACGCCCTTCGGCTTGCCAGTCGACCCCGATGTGTAAATCACGTACGCCGCATTCTCGGGCCGTACTAAGACATTCACCGGCTGTCGTGGCTTATCGAGAGCAGTGAGGTCGCCTGGCTCGATCACCACTTCGGCACCGGAATCCTTGATCATGAACCGCAGCCGGTCCTCGGGATAATCCGGATCCAACGGCAAATACGCCGCCCCCGCCTTGAGAACCCCGAGCAGCGCGACCACCATCTCCAAGCCGCGCTCCAGCCGAACCCCGACCACCGACTCCGAACCCACCCCGCGCGCACGAAGCCAATGCGCCGCTTGGTTCGACAGCTCGTCCAGTTCCACATAGGACACTTCGCGGCCGTCGGCAACGACCGCGGTTCCGCCGGAAGCAACACCTTCGGCGATGAGCGACAGCAACGTCCCGGCCTCGAAGGGAACGTCAGTCTCGTTCCACCGCGCCAGCTCAGCACTTTCAGCAGCACTCAGCCAAGGCAGATCCGAAAGCCGCGCACCAGGATCCGCGACAATCCCGCGCAACAACTCCGTGAAATGCCCGCCGATCCGCGCGACAGTGGCCCGATCGAACAGCGCGACGGGATACTCCAGGACGCCGTCCAGGCTGCCGTCCGGCTGCTCGGTCAACTCCAGCGTGAGGTCGAACTTCGCGCTGCGCCAAGGAGAGTGAATCTGCTCGCCGCGCAATCCTGCTGTTGCAAACCCGGCGTCCGCAGTGTTCTGCAGCACAAGCATGGCCTGGAAAAGCGGATTGCGCGACAGGTCGCGTTCCGGCGCCAACTCGTCGGCCAGCCGCTCAAATGGCGCGTCCTGGTTAGAGTACGCGTCAAGGGTGTCCTGCCGGACGCCGTCGAGGAACTGCCTGAACGACAACGAACCGTCCACATCGGACCGCAAGACGAGAGTGTTCAGGAAAAGCCCGATCAGCTCCTGCGCTTCAGCACGCGTTCGCCCAGCGATCGGGGTACCGACCGCAATATCCGCCTGCCCTGAATACCGGCTCAGCAGAATCTGATAGGCAGCCAGCAGAACCATAAAAGTGGTCGCCCGATGCGCCCGGCCGAGCCCGGCGACCGCCGTCCCCAGTTCAGCGTCCACAGTGAACCGCAGGATGTCCCCGCGCGGATCATGCACCGGCGGGCGCGGGCGGTCTGTCGGCAGGGTCAGCGGCACAACCCCGTCGAGGCGGCGACCCCAGAACTCGACCTGCTCCGTCACCCGCTCGCCTGCCGCGTGGTTCCGTTGCCAGGAAGCAAAATCGGCATACTGGACCGGCAGCTCCGGCAAAGTCTCCCCGCCGTACAGCGCCGCGAGCTCCCGTGCGACGACCGACGTCGACCACCCGTCGTACGCGATGTGGTGCACGACGAGCAGCAGAACGTGCTCCTCCGCGGACTGCCGCAACACCCGCACCCGCAACGGCCGGTCCCGCGCCAAATCGAACGGAACCGACGCCGCGTCCCGAATGACCGCCTCGACGTCCTCCTCGACGACGTCCTGGACAGTCAGATCAACCCCGGGTTCCCCGACGAGCTGTTCCGGCACGCCGTCCCGCTCGACGTAGGTGGTGCGCAGGATTTCGTGCCGCTCCACGATCGTCAGCCAGCACGCCCGCAACCGCGGCACGTCGAGCGGGCCGCGCAGCCGCCACGCCGCGGTCACCACGTACTCGGCGCCGCCGGGCCGGAGCCGGTCCAGCACCCAGACCCGTTGCTGCGCCGGGGAAAGCGGCAGCGGGCGGCTGCGATCGGCCCGCATCGCCGCCGCCGGACGGGCCGGAGCCGGGGCCGCGGCCAGGTAGCGCTCCAGCAGCTCGTCGCGCCGGGATTGTTCGGTGGTCATCGCTCCCCCTGCGGGTCGATCGGCGAGGCTGGTCAGCGAACGTCCGTGAGGGGAACCTTCACGGACTCTGAGTCCCTCAGGGTTCCCTTCACGGACACGGCGGGCGAGGCTAGGCCGAAGCGTCCGCGCGCATCCGCTCGCGCAGGCTTTTCGGGCGCATGTCGGTCCACACCTCGTCGATGTGGTCGAGGCACTCCTGCTTCGGGCCGCGCTTCCCCTCGTACCGCCAGCCCGCCGGCAGCTCGCGGTCGACCAGCCAGATCGAGTACTGCTCCTCGTCGTTGAGCACGACGCCGTAGGTGCGTTCGTCCTCGCTCATCCGGTCCTCCTCGTCCTCGCGCCGGGCACACCCGTCCCGTCGCGAGCCGAGCCTCCCCGCGCACACGGCGGCGCGACAGAGAAGAACGCGCAGCAACGCGCGCACCGTCCCGGCTCTAGGCCCGCCGACGAAGAACAGCCACCCTGTCGCCATGACCATGCCCGGCGACCTGCCGCTGTCCTTCTCGCAGGAAAGACTGTGGTTCCTCGACGCGTTGCGGCCCGGCGGAACCGAGTACCTCCTCCCGCTGACGCTCCGGGTGCGCGGCAAGCTGGACGTCGCCGCGTTGGGCCGTTCGCTCGACGCGTTCGTCGCCCGGCACGAGGTGCTGCGGACGCGGTATCGCAGCCGCGAGGGCGTGCCGGTCCAGGTGGTCGGGAAGCCGCAGCCGGTTCCGCTGCCGATCGAAGGCGTCACGGAAAGCGAACTGGACACCATCGTCGCGGCCGAGCTGACCGTGCCCTTCGACCTCGCCACCGACCTGCCGCTGCGTGCCCGGCTGCTCCGCCTCGACGCGCGCGAGCACGTGCTGCTGGTCGTCGTGCACCACATCGCCTTCGACGGCGCGTCCTGGGACGTCTTCGCCGCCGAACTCGCCGAGCTTTACCGCGCGTTCCACACCGGAACCCTGCCCGGCCTGCCCGCGTTGCCGGTCCAGTACGCCGATTTCGCGCTCTGGCAACGGGAAGACGCCGCCACCCGGCTCGCGGGCCAGCTCGCCTACTGGCGCGAACGGCTCGCCGGGCTGGCCCCGCTGGAGCTGCCCGCCGACCGCCCCCGCGGGCCGGTGTGGGATCCGGCCGGGGCCGCCGTCCGGATCGAGGTCCCCGCCGCGCTCGCGGAACGGCTCACCGCGCTCGGCCGGTCCCGCCGGGCGACGCCGTTCATGGTCCTGCTGGCCGCCTACCAGGTCTTTCTCGCCCGGCACACCGGCGGCTCGGACATCGCCGTCGGCTGCCCGGTCGCCGGGCGCGCCCCCGCCGAGGTCGAGGGACTGGCCGGGTTCTTCGTCAACACCCTCGTGCTGCGGGCCGATCTCGGCGGCGACCCGGCCTTCACGACCTTCCTCGACCAGGTGGCCGGGACCGCGCTGGACGCCTTCGGCAACCAGGACGTCCCCTTCGACTGGCTCGTCGGCGAATTCGAACCGGACCGCGATCTGTCCCGCAATCCGCTGGTGCAAGCGTTCTTCGGCCTGCACGAGGTGCCCGGGGAGCGGTTCCGGCTGCCCGGCCTGGACGTCGAAGAGTCCGATGTGGACTGGACGGCCGCGTCGTTCGACCTCGGGCTGCAGTTCGAACACCGTCCGGACGGTTCGCTGACCGGGACCCTCACCTACCCGACCGCCCTGTTCGCACCCGCCACCGCGCACCGGCTGGCCGCCCGCTTCCAGTGCCTGCTGGAAAGCGTCGCCGACAATCCGGCGCGGCGCCTGAGCGAACTGCGCCTGACTCCGGACGCGGAACTGGCTCTGCTCTCCGACTGGGGTTCGGCACCCGGCGACGAGGTGTCGCCAGGCTGTTTCCCCGAACTGTTCGCCCAGCGAGCGGCCGAAACCCCGGACCGCCTCGCCGTGCATTGCGGCGGCCAGGAACTGACCTTCGCCCAGCTCGACGCGGCGGCCAACCGCCTCGCCCGATACCTCCGCACCAGAGGGCTCGGCCCGGAATCGACGGTCGGCGTCTGCCTCGAACGAAGCATCGACGCGGTCATAGCGCTGGTCGGCGTCCTGAAATCCGGCGCGGCGTACGTCCCGTTCGACCCGGCCAACCCGCCCGAGCGGCTCGCCTACCTCGTCGAGGACGCCCGCACCGCCACCGTAGTCACCGAGGAACGCTACGCAGGGCTGTTCGGAGGCTGCCCAGTCGTTACCCTCGACGACACCGCTGAGACCTCTTCGGACAGTCCTACTTGGACAGTAGCACCGGATCATCTCGCTTATGTCATCTACACTTCCGGCTCGACCGGACGTCCGAAAGGCGTCCAGATCGAGCACGGTTCGTACGCCGAACACGCGCAGATCATCGCCCGCGAGTACGGAATCACCGCGGCCGACCGGGTGCTCTCGCTCGCCTCGCTGGCCTTCGACGGCTCGCTCGAGCAGATCGGCGCGCCGCTGCTGGCGGGCGCGTCGGTGGTGCTGAGCGATCCGCTGTTCTGGGAGCCGGAGGAGCTCGCCGACCAGCTCGGCCGGCACCGGATCACCAGCGTCAACCTGACCCCGGCTTACTATCGCGAGCTGCTCGGCGTGCTCGCTCCGCGCGATCCGCGAGTCGCTCACCTGAACATGGTGAACGTCGGCGCGGACGTCGTGACCACCGAGGACGCCCGACGCTGGCGCGAACTGCGATTGCCCGGCCGTTTCGTCGCCTGTTACGGCCCGACCGAGGCGACGATCTCCAGCATGCTGCAGTGGGCCGACGACGCCGACCTCGACGCCGCCAGCCTGCCGATCGGCCGCCCGGTGGCCGCGACCAGCGTGCGCGTCCTCGACTCCGCCGGGCAGCCGACACCGGTCGGCGTGCCCGGCGAACTGCACCTCGGCGGCCTCCGCGTAGCCCGCGGCTACCTCCGCCGCCCCGGACTCACCGCGGACAAGTTCGTGCCCGACCCGCACTCGCCCGGCGCCCGGCTGTACCGCACCGGCGACCTCGCCCGCTTCCGCCCGGACGGGACGGTGGAGTTCCTCGGCCGGCTCGACCGGCAGGTGAAGATCCGCGGTTTCCGGATCGAACTCGGCGAGATCGAAGCCGCCCTCGACGCGCATCCCGCGGTGCGCGCCGCAGCCGTGGTGGTGAAGGACCTGCCGGAGCGGACGCTGGTCGCCTATGTTGTCGCGGCGGAGGGAGAACCGGACTTCGCCGCGCTCCGGGCGAGCCTGCGGGCGCAGCTGCCGGACTATCTGGTCCCGGCGCAGTGGGTCGCGCTGGCCGCGCTGCCGCTGACGCCGAGCAAGAAGGTGGACCGGGCGGCACTGCCGGATCCGTCGCCCGAGAGCGCCGTGCGAGCCGAGCCCGTCGCCCAGCCGTCGTCCGCGGTGGAGCACGCGCTGGCCGACATCTGGCGGGAAGTGCTGCGGGTGGAGGAAATCAGCGTGCACGACGATTTCTTCCGCATCGGCGGGCATTCCCTGCTGGCGACCCGGGTCCTGGCGCGGATTCGGAAGCAGCTCGGCGTCCGGGTCTCGCTGCGGGACCTCTTCGCCGCCCGTACCGTCGCCGAGCTGGCTACGGTCATCGAACAGGCCTGAAATCCGTTGCTCCACCGCGGCCGCGGAAGCCTTGCTCCGGCGGTTCGACGCCGTTGGCCTCAGCTTGGTGGCGGCAGCGCTCGTGGCAGCCGGAATGTGCGAACCGCTCACGCGCAGCGCGAACGAGGAGGTGCGGCGGGGAGCCGCGCGCCTCCTCGAGGAAATCAAGAGTATTAGCCCGATCCTCCTCGCGATGGATCCCTGAGGGGCGTCACTCAGCCCAGCGCGTGCTCAACGTCCACATCGGACAATGCCGCCACATACTCCGCCACCGCCCGATGCACCTCCCCGGCCAGCAGCTCCACCGTCGACGCCTCGAACACCGTGCTCACCGGCAGCTCCACCGGGAAACGCTCCCCCAGCAACGCCACCACCCGGGTCGCCAGCAGCGAATGCCCGCCAAGGTCGGCGAAGAAATCGTCGTGGACGCCGACGCGCGGCAGGTCCAGCAATTCCCGCCACACCTCGGCGACGGCCTCCTCGACCGGCGTCCGCGGCGCGACGAACTCCGCCGCCGGCCCGGCCTCCTCCGGCTCCGGCAACGCGGCGCGATCGACCTTGCCGTTGGGCGTGATCGGCAGTTCGTCGAGCCAGGACCACAGCGAGGGCACCAAATGCGCGGGCAACCGGGCGAGCAGGAATTCCCGCAGTTCAGCCGCCGCGGGCCGCTCAGCGACCACGTGCGCCGCAAGAACCCGGTCGCCGCCGTCGCGTTCATAGGGCACCACTACGGCCGATCGCACGAGCGGATGCGCCGTGAGCACTGCCTCCACCTCGCCCGGCTCGACTCGGAAGCCGCGGATCTTGACCTGCTGATCAAGGCGTCCGAAGAAGGCGAACGTCCCGTCCGGCCGGAGCGCGACCTCGTCGCCGGTGCGGTAAAGACGCCCGCCACCGCCAGCAGGGTCGGGAACGAACCGCTCGGCAGTAAGCGCGGGGCGACGGAAGTAGCCGCGCGCGACACCGGGACCGCCGAGCAGCAATTCCCCGCGCTCGCCCGGCTCGACCGGCACCCCGTCGGCATCGGCGACGAAGGCGTGCGTATTGGCGATGGGCTTGCCGATCGGGATCGGCCCGGCGGTGTCGGCGACCGTCATTCCCCGGTGCACGCAAGCGAAAGTGGTGCACTCCGTCGGGCCGTAGCCGTTGCTCATCTCGGCCCCGAGTTCTTCGATCACCCGCCGCGCCTGCACCGGCGGCACGACGTCGCCGCCCGCGATCACGTGCCGCACCCCGGCGAGCGCGGTCACCCGGTCGTCGACGACGTGCCCGAACAGCCCGGAACTGAGCCACACCGTCGTGACCCCGAACCGGCGCACCGCCTCCTCCACCGTCGCCGCCGTCGGCACCCCCGGAGGCAATACCGCGAGCGCCGCGCCGGTGGCGAGCGCGCCCCACAACTCGAACGTCGAGACGTCGAAACACAGCGACGTCAGCAGCAGAAACACTTCTCCCGCACCGAAATCGGCGAATCCGGAACCGTGCACCAGCCGGACCACCCCGCGATGCGTCACCTGCACGCCCTTCGGCAGGCCGGTGGAGCCGGAGGTGTACATCTGATAGATCAGGTTGTCCGGCACCGCGTTCACGACCGGCGGAGTGCTCGGCCATTCGCTGAGGTCGGCTTCGTCGGCGAGAACGACCGTCGGCGCGGCCTGGACCCGGTCCGCCAGCGCCCGTTCGGCGACCGCGACCGTCGCGCCGGAGTCGCCGAGCATGAACGCGAGCCGCTCGGGCGGATAACCCGGGTCGAGCGGGACGTAATAGCCGCCTGCCTTGAGAATTCCGAGCATCGCGACCAGCAGCGTCGTCCCGCGCTCCAGACACAGCGCGACCGGCGTCTCCGGCCCGATTCCCCGCGCTCGCAACAGATGCGCGAACCGGTTGGCGCGGCGGTCCAGCTCGCCGTAGTCGAGCCGCTCGTCGCCGTACCGCACGGCGGTGGCATCCGGTGCCTCGGCGGCGTAGCGGGCGAACAGCTCGTGCACGCACAGGTCGGGCAACGGCACGTCCGCGCCGCGTTCAGGGTGCATGGTCATGAAGGCGTCCTCCCGCGTCGAACGGTTCCGACTGGAGCATGACCAGGGCCGCGGACCGGAGCCAGAGACGAACGAGCAGACATCCCCGCAGAGTCAGCGGCGCGCCCTGGGCAGCGGCCTCCGGTACCCGAGCCACGCGCTCGACCCGAACAATCCGGCCAGCAGCGCCGCCGACGCCCCCAGCCAGCCCAGATCGACCGGCAGCGCGTCCGGATCCAGCTCGTCCGCGCGATGCGTCGCCACGATGCCCGCCCGGTCTTCGACCACGTCGACCGTCTCGCCCGCCTTCATCCGCGACTTCACCGACAGCTCCTCGGCCAGCAGCGTGCCGTCCGGCCGGTTGACGCGCGCGGAGCAGGCGGTGCCGCCCTTGACGTGGTGGCATTCGGAGGACACCGCGACCGCGCGGTACCGATCGCCGTCCGCCGCGAGGTAGCCGACCGCGGTCACCCCGACGCAGACCAGGTAGAACGCGGTCAGCAGGAAGCCGCCGACGAGGAACCAGCCGCGGCCGGAGAACATGAACACCGCCGACGTCGCCAGTGCGGCGAGCAGAAGCCCGAAGAGCAGGCCCGCCGCGGACGCCACCGTGCTGGCGCTGACGAACCCCACCGCCGCCGCGCCGCCGAGCACCATCACGACGAGCCAGCACAACCCGGCACGCAGCGCGACGACCCGACCGCTCGCCGGAGTCGTCTTCCGCGCGGAATCCCTTGCCGCAGTGGGCTTTCTGGTGGACACGCCGGAATGATGACACGGCGGGCCCGCCGCTGTACCCGATTGCGGATTACCGGCGGGCGTGATGCCCCTCGGCCGGAGCCCGGAAGAACGCCCGCGCCGGCGCCAGCAGCCCGGCCAGCGACAGCACGACGAACACGATCTGGTGCACGTGATCGGTGCCCGGCGGCAGCCGGAAGATCAAGTGCGCGAGCCAGAACACCGGGTAGAACCACAGCGCGAACCACGCCCACCGCTCGCCCGCGCGGAACGGGATCACCGCGGTCAGCCCGCCGAACAGCCCGAGCCCGGCGGTGGCGAGCGCGTCGGTGCGGTAGAGCGCGCGTCCCCGGCGGGCGGCGCGACGAGGACCACGATCCCGAACGCGAGGATGCCCGCGCTGACCACCGCGAGGCAGATCCAGCCGATCCGCATCAGCGTGCCGCTGTTCATCCGGCGAATTTACTCCGCTTCCGGCGATTCCGGGCTGTTCAGCCGGTGCTCCGCCGGGGGGACACGGTCGGGATGGGCAAACCGGGGTTCAACTGGCCTCCAGCCCGAGCATCGCCGCCAGCACGGCACAACCAACCAATCCGCCACCTCACGCCCGGTTCGCTCAGCCGCCGAGCTCACCCCGACCGAAGCACCCTCACTCCGACGGCAACGCATAAGCCAGCCGATGCAGCGCTTTCTTCACCGCCGCAACCGACATTCCCCGCTCATGCCGCTGATTCTGGTACAGATCGGGCGCCAGCGGAGCCAGCAGCACGTCCGGCAGCGCCTCGTCCCGCAGCCCGGCCTCCCGCACCTGCGCGGCCACGAAAACCCGCCAGAACCCGTACGCACCGGTCTGATACCGCCGGGCCCCCGTCTCCGCGCCCAGCGCCAGCGGCAAATGCCGCTCCAGCAAATCGATCATCGCGTCGTAAAACGCCACCAGCCGTTCCCGCGGCGAGGCGCCCGGCCCGAGCGGCGGCGGTCCGGACAGCATCGCCTCCTGCAACCGGCGCTCGTGTTCGTCCAGCAGCGCGACTGCCACCGCGGCGACGCTGTCGTAGCGCCGGTAGAGCGTGCCCCGGCCGACTCCCGCCGCGGTCGCCAGGTCGCCCATCGTGATGTCCGGGCCTTTCGTGGCGAACAAGTCCTCGGCCGCGGCGAGGATCCGCTGCCGGTTCGCCGCGGCGTCCGCCCGCTCGCTGGGTCGCTTGCTGTTCACCCCGTCACTGTATCTGGACAACGTGTCCGGATCGAGTACAGTCATAAGTGGACACAGTGTCCACATGACTGATGGGGGGCAGACCCATGCACTCGTTCACGCTCGCCGGCCGCACCGTGGGCCGGATCGGCTACGGGACCATGCAGCTCGCCGGACCGAAAGCCCTGGGCGAACCGGCCGATCCGGAGCGCGCCAAGGCGGCCGTCCGCGCCGCGGTCGACGCGGGCATCCGGCTGATCGACACGTCCGGCTACTACGGGCCCGAGGTCGCGAACCGCCTGCTCGCCGAGGCGCTCCGGCCGTATCCGGAAGACCTGCTCATCGCCACCAAGGTCGGCGCGCGCCGCAGTCCCGACGGCGGGTTCGCCGCCGACGCCACGCCGGAAGCGGTCAACGCGGCCGTCCGGGACAACCTCAGGCAGCTTGGCGTCGATCGGCTTCCGTTGGTGCACGCCAGGTTCATGCCCGACAGCACGGTGCCGTGGGCGGACACCGTCGGCGCGCTCGCCGAACTCCGCGAGAAGGGCCTGCTCGAACACGTCGGCGTCTCGAACGTCACCCTCGACCTGCTGGACCAGGCGCGTGCGGTGACGACGATCGCGTCCGTGGAGAACGAGTACCACGTCGGGCACTCCGGCGGCCGGGACGTCCTGGACGCCGCGACCGCCGCCGGGATCCCGTACCTGGCGTTCCGCCCGCTCGGCAACGGAGCGCTCGCCAAGGAGACCTCGCCGGTGACAAGGCATGCCCGGCAGCTCGGCGTTTCGGCGGCCACGCTAGCCCTCGCCTGGCTCCTGGACTTGGCGCCGAACGTCGCCGTCATCCCGGGCACGAGCAACCCGGACCACCTCGCCGACCTCGTCGCCGCGCAGGAGCTCGCCCTGCCGTCCGACGTCCGCACCGCGCTCGACGAGGCCTGACGATGGGCTGGATCGCCGTGTTCGCGGCCGGGCTGCTCGAAATCGCCTGGGCGCACAGTATTCGCCTCACCGACGGCTTCACTAAACTCGTCCCGACGCTCGTCTGCGGCGCGCTCACCGTGCTCGTGCTCTACGTGCTGAACGTCGGCATGAAGACGGTTCCGGTCGGCACGGCGTACGCGGTGTTCGTCGGGATCGGCGCGGTCGGGACCGCAGTGGTGGGGATTTTCTGGCTCCGCGAACCGGTCAGCCTGCCGCGGATCCTCGCGCTCGCGCTGATCGTCGGCGGGGTCGTCCTGCTCCAGCTGACCTCCCGGACCGCCTGACGGCCGAGCCGGTCCCGGAGCGAGCAGCCCGGGGCCGGCTCCCCCGGAGTTCCGCGGCCCGGAACCGCTTAGGCCCATCGAGCGTCACCCGTCCGCCAGGATCGTCCACGGACCGTGGCCCGCCGTCATCCTCCCGTGTCCGCGGCGGCATCGTTCGTGCCCCGGCGACCGGCGCGCGAACACCCCGCAGGGGTGGCTTCCTAGGCCAGAAGAGGCACGCGAAACGGCTCCCGCCAGCCCGCGAGTGAATTCCCGCTAATCGTCTTGTCCGGGGAAAAGAATCCTCGCTAGCCTCGGACGCAGAGGGAGAAAAGCCGACCGCGCCTGCCAGCCCGGACGCGCGCCGGCGCAGTTCACCGCGTGCCGACCGGAAATTGCGGTCCGAAAAGGGAGTACATGATGACGTCTGTTGCCCGTCCGGTTGCCCGCACCGCGTATCAGCAGTCGGTCGCCGACTACTGGAATGCCGAAAAGGATCCGGTCAACCTGCGCCTCGGCGACGTCGACGGGCTTTACCACCACCACTACGGCATCGGCGACTACGACCCGTCCGTTCTGGACGGACGCGGGGAAGAGCGCGACAAGGCGATCATCGCCGAAATGCACCGGCTGGAGACCGCGCAGTCGCAGTTCCTGTTGCGGCACCTCGGGGACATCGGGCCCGCGGCCCGACTGCTCGACGCCGGCTGCGGGCGGGGCGGCACCAGCGTGCAGGCGCACCAGCGGTTCGGCTGCCGGGTGGACGGGATCTCCATTTCCGAGCAGCAGGTCGAATTCGCCAATGAACAGGCCCGGCTGCGCGGAATAGACGGGGCGGTGCAATACCATCTCCGGAACATGCTCGACACCGGATTCGAAAGCGGCGATTTCGCCGGGATCTGGAACAACGAAAGCACGATGTACGTCGATCTGCACGACCTCTTCGCCGAACACGCGCGGCAGCTCGCCCCGGGCGGCCGATTCGTCACCATCACCGGCTGCTACAACGACCTGACCGGCGGGCGTTCGCGCGCGGTGAGCCAGATCGACCAGCATTACATCTGCAATATCCACGCCCGCGGCGACTATTTCAAAGCCCTGACCGCCAACGGGTTCGTCCCGATCAACGTCGTGGACCTCACCGAGGCGACGATCCCGTACTGGGAGCTGCGCGAGCAGTCGTCCGTCGCGACCGGCATCGAGGGGCCGTTCCTGACCGCCTACCGCGAGGGCAGCTTCCACTACCTGCTCATCGCCGCCGACCGCGTCTGACCGGGCGGGACGGCATGTCCGGAATCGCAGCGGTCCGCCCGGACCTCGCGTTCGCGGGCCCGCTCGGCCTCGGCACCTCGGCGGCGCGGATCGCGGAGCAGTTCGCGCCGCGGTCCGCGCCGCCGCCCGGCCAGGACCCGGCCTACGCGGAACGGGAATGGGGCGACGGCAGCGCGTCGCCGCTGTACTGCCCGTCCGTGCGGCGCGTGGACGAGCCGCTCGCCGAGGAGGTCGACCGGCGGCTCGTCGCGTGGGCGGCGGACTGCGGGTTCGAGGGCGAGGGGCTGGAACAGATCGCGCGGGCCACGCTCGGCAGGCTGGTGATGCTCGCCCATCCCGATTCCTCCGATCCCGACCGTCTCCTGATCGCCGCGCAGCTCAACGCCGTGTGGTGGGCGGCCGACGACTACTACGCCGACGACAGTTCCCTCGGCGCCTCGCCGACCGAACTGCCGCCGCGGCTGGCGCTGGTCATGGCCGCGATGGACCCGGTCGCGCCCGCGGGCGAGTTCTCCGAGCCGCTGGAGGAAGCGCTGCGGGCGGATCCGATCCGGGTCGGGTTCCGCTCCGCGGTCGACCATCTGGGCAGGCACGGTTCGCCGGTGCTGGTCCAGCGGGTGTGCTATTCGACCTTCGCGATGTTCGTCAGCTGGGGCGCCTACGCCGCGTGGCGCCACACCGGCCGCTATCCGCCGGCCTGGGAGTACCTGGCGGCGCGCCAGCACGACAGCTTCTACACCTCGATGACCCTCATCGACGCCGTCGGCGGGTACGAACTGCCCGCGCCGTTCTACTACGACCCGCGCGTGCGGGAGGCGATGATGCGCGCGGGCACCGCGACGGTCCTGGTCAACGACCTCCACTCGGTGGCCAAGGACGCCGCCGACGAGAACCCGGTCTGCAACATGGTGCTGCAGATCGCCGCCGACCGGAACTGCCCGGTCTCCGAGGCGGTCGAGACCACGGTCGCGCTGCACAACAAGATCGTGCGCGAGTTCGAGGAGGGGCACCGGGACCTGCTCTCGATCCCGTCGCCGGAACTGCAGCGCTTCCTCGCCGGCGTCCGCGACTGGATGGGCGGCGGCTTCGAATGGCACGCCACGAACCCTCGCTACCGCTCCTGACCCAGAACTCCTGAGCTAAGGCAACGTTCCCCAGACAAGGTGGTTTCGCTGTGACTGTCACCGATCCGGTCGACTCCGCGGACGTGGAAGACCGGGAACCCCTGAGCCTAGGCCGCGCGGCGGCGCGGCAACTGGCCACGACCACGAAGTCCGTCCCGCAGATGCAGGGCATCAGCTCGCGGTGGCTGCTGAAGGTGCTGCCGTGGGTCGAGGTCTCCGCGGGCACGTACCGCGTCAACCGGCGGCTCAGCTACACCGTCGGCGACGGCCGGGTCACGTTCGTGACCAGCGGCTCCGAGGTCCGCGTCATCCCGCCCGAACTCGGGGAGCTCGCGCCGCTGCGCGGATTCGACGACGAAGCGGCGCTGTCCGAACTGGCCGGGCGGTTCGAGCAGCGCGAATACCAGCCGGGCGACGTGCTGGCCGAATTCGGCAGCCGCGCCGACCAGGTGTTCCTCATCGCGCACGGCAAGATCACGAAAGCGGGCGTCGGCGCTTTCGGCGACCAGACTGTCCTCGGCACGCTGCTGAACGGCGACTACTTCGGCGAGAACGTGCTCACCAGTTCCGACGGGATCTGGGAGTTCACCGCCAAAGCGGTCACCTCCGCGACCGTGCTGACGTTGTCGCGCCAGGAATTCGAGGGCGTGCTGAACCGTTCGGAAACGCTGCGCGCGCACCTCGAAGCCTTCCTCGCGGGCGGGGAGACGGCTCGCAACGAACACGGCGAAGCCGAGATCGCCCTCTCCGCCGGCCACGACGGCGAACCGCAGCTGCCGGGCACGTTCGTCGACTACGACACCTCGCCGCGCGAGTACGAGCTGAGCGTCGCGCAGACGGTGCTGCGGGTGCACAGCCGGGTCGCGGACCTCTACAGCGAGCCGATGAACCAGACCGAGCAGCAGTTGCGGCTCACCGTCGAGGCGCTGCGGGAACGGCAAGAGCACGAGCTGGTCAACAACGCCGACTTCGGCCTGCTCAACAACGCCGACTTCGACCAGCGGGTGCCCACCCGCACCGGCCCGCCGACGCCGGACGACTTCGACGAGCTGCTCTCGCTGGTGTGGAAGGACCCGAGTTTCTTCCTCGCGCACCCGAAGACGATCGCGGCGTTCGGGCGGGAATGCAGCAAATCCGGGATCTACCCCGGCTCGGTCGACCTCGGCGGCAACCAGGTGCCCGCATGGCGCGGCGTGCCGATCCTGCCGTGCAACAAGATCCCGGTCACCGAGACCCGCACCAGCTCGGTCCTGTTGATGCGGACCGGCGAGCAGGCCCAGGGCGTCGTCGGGCTGCACCAGACCGGGCTGCCGGACGAGTACCAGCCGGGCCTCAACGTGCGGTTCATGGGCATCAGCGAGCAGGCCATCCTGTCCTACCTGGTCTCGGCCTACTACTCCGCCGCCGTCCTCGTGCCGGACGCGCTCGCCGTGCTCGAAGCCGCCGAAATCGGCCGGGAGGGCTGAGCCCGGTGCCGGTCACGGAACAGGAGCAGCAGCTCTCCCTCGGCGTCAAGGCGGCCCGCACCCTCGCCACGACCACGAAGTCGCTGCCGCAGATGCGCTCGATCACCACGCGGTGGCTGCTGTCGCAGCTGCCGTGGGTCGAGGTGCCCGGCGGCAGCTACCGGGTCAACCGGCGGCTCACCTACACCGTCGGCGACGGCAAGGTGAGCTTCTTCCAGACCGGGGCGCAAGTGCAGGTCGTCCCTCTGGAACTGACCGAGATCGAACTGCTGCGCGGCTTCGCCGACGAGGCGGCGCTCGGCGCGCTGGCCGACGCGTTCGAACAGCGCGAGTACGAGGCGGGCAGCACGCTCGTCTCGGCCGGGGACGCGCTCGACCAGCTCGTGCTCGTCGTGCACGGCAAGGTCACCCGGCACGGCTCGGGGGACTTCGGCGCGGAGATTCTTCTGGGCACCGCCACCGACGGCGACCATTTCGGCGGCGAACTCCTCGCCGGCGGCGACGCGACCTGGGGTTTCACCGCCCGCGCCGCGACGAGGGTGGTCGCGCTGGTGCTGCCCGGCGGCTCGTACGCCCGGCTCAACGGCAGGCTCGATTCCCTGCGTGCGCACGTGGCGCAGGCGGTGTCCCGGCCGCGGAAACCGCAGAACCGCAAGGGAGAGGCGAGCATCGACCTGTCCGCCGGCCACGACGGCGAACCGGTCCTCGCCGGCACCTACGTCGACTACGAGCCCTCGCCGCGCGAGTACGACTTGGCGGTGGCGCAGACGGTCCTGCGGGTGCACAACCGCGTCACCGATCTCTACAACGATCCGATGAACCAGTTCGAGCAGCAATTGCGGCTCACCGTGGAAGCATTGCGGGAACGGCAGGAACACGAGCTGATCAACAACCCGGATTTCGGCCTGCTGCACAATGCTGACCTCAAATCCCGGATCACCACCCGCACCGGTCCGCCGACGCCGGGCGATCTGGACGAACTGCTCTGCCGGCGGCGCAAAACGCGCCTGTTCCTCGCGCATCCGAGGGCGATCGCCGCCATCGGGCGGGAATGCACAAGGGTCGGCGTTTATCCCGAGCCGGTCGTGGTGGACGGGAAACGCGTCACCGCGTGGCGCGGGGTGCCGATCCTGCCGTGCGACAAAATCCCGGTCAGCGAGGCGGGTACCACCTCGGTGCTCGCGATGCGCACCGGGGAAGACGACGCGGGCGTCATCGGACTGCGGCCGAAATCCCTCGCCGACGAATACCGGCCGGGATTGAACGTGCGGTTCATGCACATCAACGACCGCGCGGTGTCGTCCTATTTGGTCAGTGCGTACCACTCCGTCGCGGTTCTCGTCCCGGACGCGCTGGGGGTTCTCGACGACGTCGAGGTCGCGCGGGGTTGAGCCTGGGTTGTGCCACGCCGATGCTCGCCGGAGGCAGTGCGCTTCCGGCGAGCATCGGTGTTTCGGGGGTAGTTGTGCTTGCCGGGCAAGCGAAGCGCGTCGGGCACCGCGTCTGGGGATTCCCGGCCACGTGGAAATCACCCGCTCCTGGGCCTGGGCTCCCCGGGCATGTTGACGCTCGCCGGAAGCAACCCGCCCCCGACGACCGTGACGTCTCAACGGAAGATCCGCTTGCCAGGCAAGCGAAGCGCGTCAGGCACCGCGCCCGGAAATCCCGACGAGCACTTCCGATCCCAGGCCCGGAGCCCCGAGCCGCGACAACGCTCGCCGGAAGCAACGCGCTCCCGGCGAGCATCGGCGTCTCAGCGGAAGATCTGCTTCTCCGGCAAGCGAACCGTCACGAACCCGTTGGCGAAGTTCTGCTCCACCTGTGCGGATTCCTGCGCGTCGGGCATCGCGTTCTTGCACGTGATTCCCGGTCCGTGCCCGGACATCAGTTCCGAGCAGGGTCCCTCGTAGTGGTCGGGCAGGCCGAGGTTGTGGCCGATCTCGTGGGCGATGATCCGGGTCGGGTCGTTGCCCTCGGCGACCTGCTGGGTGTCGATGTAGATGTCGCCGGTGCCGTGGCCGTCGGTCTGGGTGTAGGACCCGCCGCCGGTGGTTTCGTGCATGATGATGGTCGCGGCGCCGCCGCTGTTGAGGTGGACGTTGTGCACCGAGCTGTTCCAGTTCGCCGCGGCCTGGGTGGCCTCGGCCTGGTAGTCGGGCAAGCCGCTGGCGTCGTAGTACAGCTCCACCGCGTCCAGCGGCGCGGCGGCGGCCGTCCCGACTCCGGTCAGCGGCAGCACCAGCGCGGCGGCCGCGCCGGCGGCCAGCCGGCCAAAGCGTTGCAGGGTCATGGTTTTTCCTCTCCGCAAGAGGGTTTCCGGGGCAGGGTTCAGCTTCCGATCTGCTGCTGGATCCACGACATGTACTGGGCGATGCCGGTGTAGAGGGTGGTGGTGGCGCATTCGCCGCCGTTGTCGCCGGGGCCGTGGGTTTCGCCGACCAGCGTCCAGTTCCCGGTGGTGCCGACGATCGCGGGGCCGCCCGAATCGCCGTGGCACGCGGAATGCCCGTAGTCGCCGGAGATGCAGACGTCGCCCGCACCGCCGCCGCCTGCCGCGCACGCGCTGCTGTCGAGGACCTGGAGGTCGATCTGCTGCAGGGTTTGCGCCGTCTGGCAGTTGGGCCAGCTCGTGCAGCCCCAGCCGAGCAGGCGCGCGCCCGTTCCCGGCGACGGGTTGCTCTGCGCCATCGCGACCGGAGCCGACTGGGCGGGCTGGCTCAGGTGCATCATGGTGAGGTCGGTGCCCTGGTCGGTGATCACGTTGTCGATCTGGCCGACCTCGCCCGCGTTGATGTCGATCGCGCCGATCCGCGCCGTCGAGGCCTGGCCGCAGTGGTTCGCCGTGATGATCCACTGGGGCGCGACGAGGCTTCCGCCGCAGCCGTTGTCCAGCGACACCATGAACGAGTAGGTTTCGCTGGCGTCGCTGCCTCCGATGATGGCCGGCTGCGCCGCGACCGCCGGTGCGGCCACTCCGAACAGCAGGGCCGCCGCGCCCATCACCGCCAGCATTATTTTCCGCATCGCTTTCCCTTCCATAGCAACCAATCCCGCCAATCGCGGGAGAGGCAGGAGTTCGGCCGGGGATACGGCCGGGGGGGACCACTTTCGCGGGCGCCGTGCCCGCTATGGAAACCACAGAGTCCCAGGGCCGCCGGAGTCCGAACACCGTCGAAAGGAGGGATACGACCGGACGCCGAACCGTGCGCGGCGGCACGAACGTCGATTACCGGGATGAACCGAACGCGGAATAAGGCGTTCCGGTTGGGCGTCTTCGCTGTTCAACGAGCCGCTAATGGATCGGATGCGGCGAGTTCGGACTTCCGTTCAGCGGACGGCGGACGCCACTGGACAGCAAAGCCGAACGGGATTCGCGACTTTCGTGGGTATATGCGATTGCCAAGGATCCCTAAACTGCGAATTGCGCCCGCATTAGCTGACCGCGGTGCGCCATCGTCCTATTCGCAAGAAACGGAGATGTGCATGATCCCAGCACTCAGTCAAAGACACGGCGGACGCGGCGGTATCGCCTTCGCCGCGGCGGTTCTGGCCGCTGGATCAGTTTTCGCCGCCTCGGGCGTCGCGGCCGCCCAGCCCTCCGCGGCACCGCTGAACGCGAGAGCCGCGACCGCCATGTCCGCCAGCATCGCGAAGTCGCTCGGCGACCGCACCGTGGGCTCGTACTACGACCAGGCCGGTTCGCGCCTGACAGTCACCGTCACCGACCAGGCCGCCGCCGACCAGGTCCGCGCGGCCGGCGCGACGCCGAAGTTCGTGAAATACCGTGCGTCCCAACTGAAAGCCGTCACCTCGGAACTGGCCCGTACGGCCAGCGTCCCCGGCACCGCGTGGCGCGTCGACCCGCGAACCGGCCAGGTGCTCGTCACCGCCGATTCGTCGGTCACCGGAGCCAAGCTCGCGCAGGTGACCACCGCCGTGCACCGCTTCGGCGACAAGGCCCGCTTCGCCAAGACGAAGGGCAAACTGCGCCCGCTGATCAGCGGCGGCGACGCGATCTGGGGCCAGGGCCTGCGCTGCTCGCTGGGCTTCAACGTGCACACCTCCGGCGGCCAGCCCGCGATCCTGACCGCCGGACACTGCGGCGTGGCGACGAATGACTGGTGGGCGGACCAAGGCAACTCGCAGCACATCGCCAGCACGTCCGGAGCGAACTTCCCCGGCACTGACTATTCGTACGCCACCTACGACTCCGGCGTAGACGCCCCGAGCGCCGTCAACACCGGCCAGCAAATCACCGCCGCGGGCGACGCGACAGTCGGCGAGACTGTCACCCGCAGCGGCTCGACCACCGGCGTCCACGACGGCCAGGTCACCGCGCTGAACGCCACAGTGAACTACCAGGAAGGCGCAGTGAGCGGCCTGATCGACACCACCGTCTGCGCCGAACCCGGCGACAGCGGCGGCTCGCTCTTCGACGGAGCCACCGCACTGGGCCTCACCTCCGGCGGCAGCGGAGACTGCAACTCCGGCGGAGAAACCTTCTTCCAGCCAGTCCCCGCAGCCCTGAGCGCCTACGGTCTGGTCCTGCCGTAAAAGCCCCACCCCCGCTCCAGCCGTTCCGTCGGACGTGAGGGGAACCCTGAGGGACTCTGATTCCCTCAGGGTTCCCCTCACGTACTT
>NZ_JBHZAG010000112.1:0-27485 GCF_042754125.1 Amycolatopsis sp. NPDC059235 | reverse complement strand
GCCTTGACAAGCACCCCCAGACCGTCAGCACAATCAAGCTTCGGGGTGCCCCACGCAAGATCGGGCGCAATGTCGCCGCCAGGCGACGAGCCGCCCCCACCACCAAAACGGACCTACTTCAACAACCGAGACATCCGCCGATCAGCCAACGGCTTCCCCCCAGTCTGACAAGTCGCACAATACTGAAACGACTTATCCGCGAACGAAATCTCCCGAATAGTGTCCCCGCAAACCGGACAAGGCAGCCCAGTCCGAGCATGCACCCGCAGCCCAGACCGCTTCTCCCCCTTCAACCGCGCGGCCTTCTGCCCCACAGACCGCGAGACCGCATCCGTCTCCACCTCGCGAATCGCCTCAGCGAGGACCTCTAACGCACCCTCGTCCAACTTCCCCACCGTCGCATAAGGCGACAACTTCGCCCGATGCATGATCTCGTCCGAATAAGCGTTCCCGATCCCCGCGATCAACGACTGATCAGTCAACGCCCACTTCAGCCGAGTCCCCTTCCCCTGGAACAACTCCCGCAATCGCGAAGCATCAATGGCCAGCGCATCCGGCCCCAGCCGGGCCACGCTCGCCACCTCGGAAGGATCCGCGACGATCCACACCGCCAGCCCCTTCTTGGTCCCGGCCTCAGTCAGGTCAAAGCCAGGCCCGGAAGCGGACTCCAGATGCACCCGCAGCGAGATCGGCCCCTTCCCCGGCTTCAACGGAGCCGGAGCCAACCCGTCCGACCACCGCAGCCACCCGGCGCGCGCCAAATGCACCACCAGGTGCAAGTCGCCGAGGACGACGTCCAGATGCTTCCCGTGCCGCGTCGCGTCGGTGATCTCGCGGCCGTGCAGCTCCGTATACGGCGGCATCGCGGTCTTCAGCACGCTGAGCGACGCGACGTCGAGCCGGAAAACGGTGCTCCCCACGGCGTTTTCGCGCAGGTGATGGGCCAGTGCTTCGACCTCGGGCAACTCGGGCATGGCACCAGTCTCGCGCGCCGGTCCCGTTCCGGCCAGGCCTATTCGACCGGGTGCAGCGGACCGTCGAAGTCCGGCAGCGAATGCTTCTGGATCGTCTTCGAGATCCGCTTCACCTCGCCGGACACGGTGAACATGCCGCGGATCGTGCCGACCCAGCGCTCCGACGGCCGGTCGCCCGCGACGTCGCCCTCGGTCTCGGCGACCACCGTCCACGGACGGCGCAGGATCCACCGCAGCGGGAAGAACAACACCACCAGCAGCAACGCGAGCAGCACCCACGCGGGCACCTTCACGACATCCGGCGTCCAGACCACCAGCGCGATCACGAGGAACACCATGACCACGATCATCGCGATGCCAGGTCCGTAACTGCCTGCGACGTCGTGCTCGAAATCGTCCGCGGTGGCGGGGGCCCGCCATTCCATCTGGGCACGGACCACCCAATGGCGACCGTCTTCGCCGCGCACCAGCCGGTTCATCCTGTTGCCTCCCGGGCGACGTCGAACTCGGTCAACGTTACCGTGACCGTGCCGTCGAGCGCGAGGTGCTCACTGAGAGTTACTGGCGGTTTGCCGGGTTTTGGCTGTTCGGGAGCTTGCGTCCGCTGAGGAATCGGCCGAACCGGTGACATCGTTCCCGGACGTGGAGTCCGTCCTGGACGACTTCTCCGGCTCCGAAGGCTTGGCCGGCTTGGCGGACTGACGAGACTTAACGGGCTCCGAAGACCGGGCAGGCTTCGAAGACTTCGCGGACTTCGGGCAATCGGACGAGTACTCCGAGCTGGACGACGTCGGACCGGCAGGCGCGACGTGCCGCGACCCGGTCGGCGTCGTCGTGATCGACGGCGGCACGTACGAATCCGGCGACGGCACATACGACGAGGGCGGCGGAGCGTAAGTCGACCTCGTGTCGTCCGTCGTCGTGCTCAGCACGCCCGGGCTCGACGAGTTGGTGGACGTGTCCAGATCCGCCCGCGACTCAGTGCTCGACGACCGGCTCGTCATCGGAGTGCCCGAATGACTGCTTTCCTGACCAGGCAGATCGTCCCGAGGCGTCGAGCCGGAGGAATCCGGTGCCGGCGACTGATCGTCGGCAACTGGCTGCTGCGCCTGCGGCACCCGCGGCACCTCGGCCGCGCCCAGATGCTGCGAAGCACCCGGATGGACCGCGCCGCGGGCCGGCCGAGCGCTCCCGTACAGCTTCCCGGAGATGATCCGCGGACCCTGCTGCACCGGCGGCGGAGGCTGCTCCGGCGGCTGCAACGCCAGCTCCGGCGCACCCCCGCCCAACCCGACGTTCTGCATCGGATGCGACCCGAACACCAGCGGACCGGCAGTCAGGCTCACCGCGCCCGCCGCCGCGGTCGACGCCAGCGCCAGCCCCACCTTCACCTTCGAGCCGAACACCACGCTCTTCACCGTCGCGAGCGCGCCGCCGACCTTCCCGGCCCCGGCCAGCGCCGGCACCGCGAGCACCAGCACGCCAGCGTGCGCCCGCAACGACGAACACACATCCCGCAGCTCGTCCTGCGTCGCCCGGCACGACGGACACCCCAGCAAATGCGCCTTGATCCGCTCCGCCTCCGCGCCGGTGACACTGCCCGCGGTGAACCCGCCGAGCTTCTCCACCACCGCGCGGCAGGTCTCCGGACCGCGATTCACCGACAAATGCGCCTGCAGATACGCCGCCCGCAACCCTTGCCGCGCGCGCCGCGCCAACGCCGCCGTCGCGTTCGCCGACAACCCGAAATGCGGAGCCACCATCGACGGCTGCTCGCCCTCGACCTCGGTCTGCCACAAAACCGTCCGCCACCGCTCCGGCAAACTCGTGAACGCCGTCGTGATCAACGTGTGCTCAGCCGTCCGGGCAGGGGTGTCCACCCCAGCGCCCGCCCGGAACGTCAGCTCGTCATCAGTCACCGGCACGTCGCGCCGCGCCCCGTGCCACTCCCACGACACCCGGCGCGCGACCGTCAGCAGATACGCCCGGACGTAATCCCGCGGACCCGCACCGCGGCGCAACGCCTGCAGCACGCGGAAGAAGGTCTCCGCGGTGATGTCCTCGGCCTCAGAACGATCGGAGGCAAGACTTTGCGCCAATCTGCGCACCGCCGCCGCGTGCAGCTCGAACAACTCCCCGAACGCGGCGTCCTCGCCGTCGCGCAGCCGCTTCAAAAGTGCCTGCTCGTCGGATTCCGAGGCCGCTGGTGGCGGCGCCGTGCCCAGCTCGGTCATCCGGCAAGGCACCTCCTCCCCCGAAGGACTCACCACTGAAGTCGATTGGGGACACCATACGGAGCAGAGCGCCCGTCGTCACCCCTTGTGCGCTCGACGTGACGCGCAAGCACCGCATCTCAGCAGGTCCACGCGTATGTCGGGGCCCCCGAAAGTGTCACCGAGGCGACGGTATAGAGTGTGTTCAACACCGAGCACCAAGCGGTTAACGCGGATGTAGCGCAGCTGGTAGCGCATCACCTTGCCAAGGTGAGGGTCGCGGGTTCGAATCCCGTCATCCGCTCGCGGCTGAGAGGCCCGTATCCACAAAAAGCGTGGATACGGGCCTCTCGCCATTTCACCCGGGGGCCGAGCCCCCGGACCCCCGCGGTGCCTTCGGCTGCGGTTGGGTGGTGGGGCGCGGTTTGCTTGCTGCGCAAGCAAAACTGCGCAGGCGAGTTATCCCGCTTGGCGGGCTTTGGGGGTTGGTGTTCCTGTCCCGGGTTATAGCTCGTAGGTGTCTAGGGCTGTGGGGGCGATGGGGGACAGGTGGGGGTCTTTTTGTTCTGTTAATTGGCCTCTTGCCATTCGGTATACCTGGAAGGCGTTGTCGTGTTCTGGGTGCTGGTCGTCCCAGATGTGCAGGAGGCCGTAGGAGCCGGGGGCCAGTTCTCCTACTCGGGCGAAGGTTTCCAGCAGTTGCGGGGTGATGGCTCCGCCGTGTTTGTCTAGACCACCCAGATGGAGCATGGGCAGGCCCGAGCTCCAGCGCAGGTCAACCAGGTCCAGCATCGTGGTGTTCTGCAGGGAGCGGTGGACTCGCTCGACCATGCGCTCCAGCAGAGCTGCGTCGTCGTCGCCGGTCGCGGTGGCGGCGATGGTCACCCAGCCGTGGTATTCGAACACGTGCGAGACGGTAGCAGCGGCGGTGCTCAGCGGGTCAGCGCAGAGGGCCGGCCGTCCCGGCGCAGCTGGTTCGTGAGGATGCCGTCGGCGTGCTTTTCGACCGCGGGGAGCAGTTTGTCCCCGAAAACGCACAGGGTGCGTTCCCACGGGTGGCCGAGCGTGCCGTAGCTGAAGTCCGAGGCGAGGAACAGGTGGTAGTCGCCGCGCGGGAAGACCGAGACCGGCCAGGCCGCGTTCTGCTGCATGCGGTGCGGCCAGAACTTGAACGACTGATGCTGCCAGTGCAGCACCCACAGCCAGTCGTCCTCGGCGGTCGTCTCCTGCAGGGCGGCCAGCACCGCGCGGGCCACGTCGTGCTCTTCGACCGCGTACGGGCCGAGACGGAACTCGGCCGAGGCGCGGTCGTACTCGCCGGTGGAGAGATCCCAGGCCGCCGAAGGGCGCGGCTCATGGAAACCCGGCCAGTCGTGCGCGAAGGTGCTCGGCCAGAACCTGAGCTTGTCGTGCACCCAATACCAAGCGGGTTCGTCAGCCACTCGCGAGAGCGGCTCCCAGGCTGCAGCAGCGTTCACTTGTCGACCTCGAAGTCATCGACCGGGCTCGAAACTGCCGAAAGCTTCGTGTCCGGGGCCGGGATTGTCCAGTCCACCGGAGCCGAGCGCCAAGCTGTCACTCGACCGGGTGGCCCGCGGACCGGGAAACACCGCCCGGTCCGCAGCTACCTCTACCCCACGCTCCCGTCAGTCATGCACGCAGGCGTTATGCGGCGCGCCACAGCGTGACGAACGCCGACGCCTCGCTGGCCGCCCACGGCCGCAGCCGCTCCCGGTCCCGCGCCGACAAGGTGAACTCCTTCGCCCGGCGCACGTCCACGACCAGCGCTTCCCCGCCCGGCAGCAGATCCGGCATGCCCTCGGTGAGCAGCCACAACGCGAGCTGCGCGGCGTCCCGGGTGAGCGGCTCCTCCTTGAAGTACAGCCAGGTGGCGAACTTGCGGCCGTTCGACTTCCGCAACCCCAGCTGCGGGCTGATGCCGATCTCCAGCTCGCCGAGCTCGAATTTCGCCCGCCCGACCTCCACCAGCTTCGGATCGCGCCTGCCGAGGTAGCGCAGCCAGCCGTCGGCGATCGCGGCGTAATGCGGGCGGGTGCGCTCGTCCGCGTTGTTGACCAGCGCGCGCATGGCCACCTCGTCCTGCCGGGCCGCCCTTCCGGCCCGGACCGCGTTCGCCGCGCGGCGGTAGTAGTTGAACGCCGCCCGGGCCGGGTCCTCGTACAACCGGCGCTGCCTGCGGACGAACGACGAACGCGACGGGCCCTTGCTGGCGCTGTACCCGACGAACGTGGGCAGCGTGACGTATGCCTGCTTCGAACTAGTCATGGGCGGCCGCCTTCCGGTGGATGGTTTCCCCAGTACACGGCCAATTTTAGAACATATGTACGACAGTTTTTGCCGCTTAACGGGTGACCGGCGGCCACGGACCGGCGAGTACCGCCCGGGCCTGCTGCAGAACCTGTTGCTCGCAGTAGCTGACCGGCGTGACGTCGGTCGGGATCCAGGTCGCGAGCATCGCCAGCCACTGGCGCAGTTCGGAGAGGACGGCCGGGTGGCCGAGCCGTCCGTCGAAGGCTTTGACGCTCTTCGCGGCTTGGGCGAGCGGGACGTCACCGCGCACCATTTCGCCGAGGTGTTCACCGAGCAGTTGCCATTGGGCGGCGGTGGCGTCGACCGGCAGTTCGATGCCCAGCTCCTCGACCACGTGCGAGAAGGCGGCGGAAACCGCCTGGTGGTCGCGGTAGTCGAGAGCGGCCAGTTCGGGCAGGGAGGGCGCGTCGAGGCCCTCGCCGACGGCCCGCGCCCCGGCCTCGACGAGTTCGGCAGCGGTGATGTCGAGACCGGCGAGCCGATCCACGGCAAGGGCGGCGAGCGCACCGCGCGCGGAGGACATGCTCCCGATCGTACGGACGGGGCGGTTGCGCGGCCGGGCGCGAAGCGGGTGCCTGATCTGGGCAGATCTCGGCTGATCTTGCGCACCTGAGCCCCACGGAGCCGGGGCGCGTGGAACACTGTCGCCCGAACCGGTGACAGGGGGTTGCGTGATGAGCTGGCAGGAAGAGCTCCGGCGGTTGGACGCGGAGCTGGCCGCCGGCCGCCTCGGCCACGCCGAACACCGCCGCCAGCGCGACGAACTGCTCGCCGAGGCGTCGGGCGGCGGGGCGGCTTCGCCCGTGGCGTCGCCGTTGCGGCAGGACGCGGCGCCAGCGAGCGGGTCACCCACCTGGAGCACACCGGCCGCCCAGGCAGCGCCTGCCGGATCGGACAGCCAGGCCGCGGCCGAGCCAAGCGCTCCGAGCACCTCCGCCGACAGCAGCGCGAGCACCACGCAGGTCGTGGCGACGATGCCGGAGCACGACCCGACGACCACGCTTCGGCTGGGACCAGACGGCACCACCGCGCCGGGCACACCGCCCGGAGGCACCACGACTCCGGAGCAGCCCGCCGCCAACCCGGCGGCCTCGGCCAGCCCAGCGGCCTCGACCAGTCCGGCACCGTCAACCAGCCCGGCACAGTCGACCAGCCAGGTGCCCTCAACCAACCCGGCGCTCTCGCCCAACCCGGCGGGCTCGGCCAACCCGGCGGCATCGACCAACGCGGCACCGTCGACCAGCCCGGCACCCTCAACCAGCTCGGCGTCCTCAACCAGCCCGGCGGCATCGGCCAGCCCGGCAGCGCCGTTCTTCTCCCCGCCGCAGACCCCGGCCACGCCGCCGAGTGCGCCGAGCCAAGCCGGCCCGCCTCCGCCGCATCAGCCTCAGCAGCAGATGCCCGCGCAGCCGGGAACCTGGCCGGGCGTCGCTCCCGTGCAGTGGCACACCCCCGGCCAACCGCAGCAGCCCGGCCAGCAACCGGGCCACCAGCAGCCAGGCCACCAACAACCGGGCCAGCAACCAGGCCAGCCGGTCGTCGGATGGGCCAGCACCAACCCGGCGATGCCCGCGCCGGAACCGCCCGCGGTCGAGTCGTTCCTGAACTCCGCGGCGGCGACCCAGGCCACCCCGGCGAACCGAGCGTCGGAGAAGACCCAGCCCGCCTTCGCGCACACCCCGGGCACCCCGTTCTCCACCGACCGGCCGACCACCGCGCCGAGCCCCGCCGACGACCGGCCCACCGCGGTCTTCGGCGCGATCCCCGCCAATGGCAACCAGCCGGAGCCGCGCCGGCTCTGGGAGGACGACGCCAAACCTCGCCGTTCGAAGCCGACCTGGCTGTTCCTGTCGCTGGCCGTGCTGGTGGTGCTGGCGCTGGTCGTCGGGGGCATCTGGTTCCTCGGCAACAAGAGCGACTCGAACGACACGGCCGCACAGCCGCCCGCCGCGTCGTCCGCGCCGAACACCCAGCCGCCCTCGCTCGAGGACAAGCTGCCCGCGCTGCAGGGCACGCCGAGCCCGGAAAACTCGACCATGGCGCTGGACAAGGCGGTCCAGGCCAAGGCGGTTTCCGACGCCGACGCGAACCTCATGCGCGCGGCGGGCGCGGACCAGCTCGTCTACCACGCCTACGCCGGCACCGACGGCGGCACGACGCTGATCGCCGTCCCGACGCCGTCCAAGGCGCAGGCCGGCCAGCTCGTCCAGGGCCTGCGGCAGAACCTCGTCACCGGCGGGTTCGACAGCAGCCCGCTCGGCCCGGCGGCCACCGACCTGCTCTACACCGGGAGCAGCCCGGCCGGACGCGTGCTGGCCTTCTGGTACACCTCCGGCGGCGTGTCGGTCGGCATCGGCGTGTCGGGCCCGGTCGGCCAGGATCCGGCGGCGCTGCGGTCCCGGATGGAAGAGATCCGCGCGAAGGTCGCGGCCGCGCTGCCCGCGAGCTGAACGCACCCCGGCGCACAAGGCGACCCGCCAGGTCACGTGGGGTCGCACCCGTGCACAATGTCCACGTCGTCACACACAATCGGGTAGCGACGACGCATTGACCGTCGCCATGCCGACAGATAAGGGGGGCCCTGGTGTCCTGGCAGGAGGAGCTGCGCCGGCTGGACGAGGAGCTCGCGTCAGGGCGACTCTCCGCGGACGACTATCGCATCCGGCGTGATCAGGTGCTGTCCTCGGCTGTCGGCCAGCAGGACCAGCCCACCCCGCCGCCGCAGAGCCAGAGTGCGGACTCGACGCAGGTGATCGCCCCGGTCAGCCCGCCCAGCGGCGTGCCGCAGCAGCAGCCGCAGGCTCCGCAGCAGCCGCCCGCCGACGGCGGCGCCGAGCGCACCCAGGTCGTGCAGTCGTGGCAGACCCAGCAGCCGCCCGCGGACGCCGGTCCCGAGCGCACTCAGGTCGTGCAGCCGCAGCAGCACCAGCCGCAGGCGCACTACTCCCCGCCCGGCGGGTTCCCGCAGGGCGCGCCCGCCTCGCCTCCCGGCGGCTTCCCGCAGCAGCCGTGGAACGCGGCCGAGAGCGACCAGACCCCGCCGTGGGGCGGCGGCGACCTTCCGCCCCTCGGCCCGTCCGGGGGCGACTCCGAATGGGTCCGCCAGGGTCCGGAGTACTTCAGCGACAAGCCGAAGAAGGGCAACGGCAAGAAGATCGGCGCGATCGTCGGTGCCGTGATCGTGCTCGCCGGCATCGCCTTCGGCGCGTACATGCTGTGGGGCCGCGACAGCGGAGGCGGCGGCACCGAGCAGACCACCGCGCAGCACTCGCAGAGTTCGGCCGCGCCGAAGCCGCCGGACCCGCTCGGCGTCGCGAGCATGCCGGGCAAGGCCGAGACGCACGACGACATCACGTCGTTCTCGCAGGTCGACACCCTGCAGTACCTGAACCCGCAGGAACTGAGCGCCTACCAGGCGGCGGGCGCGTCCAAGGTCAAGTTCGTCGTGTACCACCTCGAGGACGGCAACCTGATCACGCTGTTCCTCGCCCAGGCCAGCAGCCCGACCGCGGCGAAGACCGCGGCCGAGAAGCTGATGGAGGTCCAGACGACGAACGGGGCCAAGCGCGACACCACCGCCCCGAACGGCGTGTACGCCACCTCGATCGACGCGAAGGAAGGCCAGTCGGCCCAGTCGCGCGGGCACTACGCGCACGGCAACGTGATCGTCCGCGTCGAGGTGTCCGGCAAGAGCCAGACGAAGACCGACTTCACCACCGCGCTGAACCAGCAGCTCACGGTGCTGACCGCCGATGCCTGAGCCCGGTACCACCGCCTGCACGATCGTCGCCCGCAACTACGTGCCCGCGGCGCGCGTGCTGGCCCGGTCCTACCTCGAGCACCATCCGGGCGGCCGCTTCGTCATCGCGGTCATCGACGCCCCGCGCGAACAGTCGGACCGGGCCGGCGACGGACTCACCGTCGTCGGCCCGGCCGCGTTCGGCATCGACGAGGACGACTACCTGCGGATGGCGACCGCGTACTCGGTCACCGAACTCGCCACCTCGGTCAAGCCGTACCTGCTGCGCGAGCTGCTGAAAGAGTCCGAGGCGGCGATCTACCTCGACCCGGACATCGAGCTGTTCGCGCCGATCCCCGAGGTCGCCGAGCTGGCCCGCGAGCACGACATCGTGCTCGCGCCGCACTTTCTGACCCCGTTGCCGCAGGACGGCATGGAGCCGGACGACGCGGTGATCATGGGCACCGGCATGTTCAACCTCGGCTTCATCGGCGTCGGCCGCGGCGCCGGGCCGTTCCTCGACTTCTGGGCGGGCAGGCTGCGCCACGACGCGATCGTCGCGCCCGAGCAGCAGCTGTTCACCGACCAGCGCTGGGTCGACCAGGTGCCGTCGCTGTTCCGGCACCACGTGGTCACCGATCCCGGCTTCGACGTCGCGTACTGGAACCTCCACGAGCGGCCGATCGGCCGCGACAAGGACGGCGACCTGACCGCGGGCGGCGCGAAGCTGCGCTTCTTCCACTTCAGCGGTTACCGGCCGGAAAAGCCGTGGCTGCTCAGCTTCCACTGCGCGCGCAAGCCGCGCGTGCTGCTGTCGCACAACGACGACCTTCGCGCCATCTGCGATTCGTACGGCACGAAGCTGCGCGAAGCCGGGTACGCCGAGTCGCTCGACTCGATTCCGTACGGCTTCAAGGACTTCCAGGACGGCACGCCGGTGCCGAAGCTCGCGCGGCGCGTTTTCCGCGAGGGCTGGATCAAGTCCGAGCGCAAGAAGAAGCCGGCACCGCCGCACGCCTACGCCGAGGACGGTGGGCTCGCGCTGCGCGAATGGCTCGCCACGCCGGAAGACCAGGGCCAGGCCGCGGCCGGGCTGAACCGGCTGACGCACGCGATCTGGGCATCGCGGATCGACCTGCAGATGGCGTTCCCGCACCCGTACGGCGACGACGCCGACGCTTTCCGGCACTGGTGCACCGGCTCCGGTGTCGCCGAGGCCGGGCTGCCGGAGTGGGCGCTGCCGTCCGAACCGGTCGCGACCCGCCCGCCGCACGACGAGTTCGGCGTGAACCTGCTCGGCTACCTGACCGCTGAGCTGGGGCTCGGCGAGATGGGCCGGATCGTGCTCGAGGCGATCGAAACCGGCGGCGTGCCGGTGGCCACGGTGCTGGAGGAGAAGGCGGTCTCGAACCGCACCGGCATCGAACGGCCCGCGACGGTCGGCGATCCGCGGTTCCCGGTCAGCGTGTTCGCGGTGAACGCGGACCAGACCCGCACGATCCTGACCAACCACCCCGAGGTCGGCGCCGGCCGCTACCGGATCGGGCTGTGGGCGTGGGAACTCGAGGATTTCCCGCAGTGGCAGCACGAAGCGTTCGGGATGCTCGACGAGGTCTGGACGGTCAGCGACTTCTGCCGGCGCGCGTTCGCCGAGCATTCGCCGATCCCGGTCAAGACGATTCCGGTGCCGGTGCGCGATCCGGGCGAGCCTTCACCGCCCGCGCGCGACAAGGGCGAACCGGTGCGGTTCCTGTTCGCCTTCGACTTCAACAGCGTCGCGGAGCGCAAAAACCCTTGGGGCGCAGTCGAAGCGTTCCAGCGGGCGTTCCCGGGCCGCGAAGATGTCCGGCTCACCGTCAAGGCGATCAACTCGAAGCTGCACCCGCAGGCCGCCGAACGGCTGCGCGCGGTGGTTCGCGGCGACGACCGGATCGAACTGATCGAGCGCTACCTCAGCGTCGCGGAGCTACACGAGCTGTACGAGACCAGCACCGCGTACGTTTCGCTCCATCGCAGCGAGGGCTTCGGGCTTACTGTCGCCGAGGCGATGGCGCGCGCGATGCCGGTGCTCTCGACGGATTACTCCAGCACCACCGAATTCCTCGACGCGTCCACCGGCTGGCCGATTCCGTACCGGCTGGTGCCGGTCGGCGACGGCAACTACCCGTACCACGCCGACGCGGTCTGGGCGGAGCCCGATCTGGACGCCGCCGCGGCCGCGATGGTGCAGATCGCCGACGACCCGGCCGAGGCGACGGCCCGCGGCAAGCGCGCGCGAGAGGTCATCCTGCGCGAGCGGTCGATGGCGACCGCGGCCGAGTGGATGCGGCGCGAGCTGGAGCAGGCGCACGCGACCTGGCAGGAGCGGCAGCGCACCGCGGCACCGCCGCCCCAGCACCCGCTCAGCCCGCTGGAGCAGGCGACCGAGGCGTTGCGCTGGCGTCCGGAAGCGAGCACGCCGTCGCGGCTGCCGCTCGCGCCCGCGCTGCGCAAGGCCGTGCTGCGCGCGATCGACCACTACGACGTGCACCAGCGCAACGTGATGGGCGCGCTGCTCGCGGCCACCGAGGAAAGCAACCGGCGGTTGCTGGACCGGATCGAAGGCCTGGAACGCAACGTCGACGAATCCCGCCGGGCCGCGCTGTCCACGCGCGCACTCGGCGAACGGCTCGAAGCGTTGCGCGGCACGGTCGACGAGCTGCGTCGCCAGTCCCCGGAAACCGAGCTGGCGCTGCGCAATCTCGAAGCCGATGTGGCGAAGCTGGCCGAGGGCTACGACGGCGTCGGCGCGGAGGTCGAAGCCGCCGCCGGGACCGTGCACAAGATGTTCGCGCGCCGCGACGAACGGCTCGACGCCGACGAGAAGGCCATCCAGCGGGTGACCCTCGACGTCAGCGCGATGCGCGACGCGGCCCGGCTCCGGCACGCTCCGGTGCCGCGCGGCGCGGACGTCGTCCAGTGCGACGTCGGCGCGCTGCTGATGCCGGTCGACGAGGTCATGCTCCCGTGGATCCTGTTCCACCGGTCATGGGAGGACAGCGAAGCCGAGCTGATGGCGTCGCTGGCGGACGGCGCGTTCCTCGACATCGGCGCGCACGTCGGCTACCACACGCTGCGGCTGCTGCGGGCCACGCCGGAAGTGACCAGGGTGATCGCGGTGGAGGCCGACCCGGTCAACGCCGCGTACCTGCGCCGCAACGTCGAGGTCAACCTTCCCGCCGCGGCGGGCGAGCTGGTCACCGTGGTCGAGTCGGCCGCGTGGGACGAGCCGGGCACCGTGCACCTGGCGCAGGCGACCCCGGGCAACAGCGGCGACAACCGCGTCACCACCGACGGCTCCGGCGTCGAGGTCCCGGCGGTGCGGCTGGATTCCGTGCCCGAGGTGACCGAGCAGCGGATCAGCCTGGTGAAGGTCGACCTGCAGGGCCGCGACCACCGGGCGCTGGCGGGGCTGGCCGAGGTGCTGCGCCGCGACCGGCCGCACGTGGTGTGCGAGTTCGACCCGGGCGCGATCGCGGAGCTGGGCGACGACCCGGTCGCCGTGCTCGCCGGGTACCGCTCGCTCGGCTACACGCCGAAGGTGGTCACCGACGACGGTCCGGCCGACGAGGTGCTCGAAGACTCGGCGATCATCGCCGCGGCCAAGGCGGACGAGAAGGAATTCGTCACGCTCTGGCTCGCGCCCTGAGCTGATCGCGCACGTGGCGGCTCAGGGCGCCACGTGCGCGATGGTCAGCAAAAACGCGCCGTACCAAGCGCTTCCGACGGTGAGCACCGGCAGCAGCACCGCCAGCACCCGGTTCGGCAGCTTCGCCAGCATGAGCGCGACCGGCACGGTCAGCACGAACGCCGGCAGCAGGAAACGCGCGCGGGACTGGAAGAAGTTCGACGAGCACAGCGCGATCACCACAGTGAGCGTGCCGTAGATCTGCCACGGCAACGGCAGCTTCGTCGCCCACGTCCAGAACTGCAGCACCACCGCGGCGAGCACGACGAGCGCGGTCACGGTGATCCAGCTGGCGTCGTCCGAGGTGAGGCCTTCGCGGACCTGGGTCCAGGTGAAAACGCCGAAATCGAAGTGCATCTGCCAGGCGTTCTGCAGCCAGAACCAGCCGTCCGGGCGGCCGGTCTGGATCCAGACGTAGCCGAGGTAACCGAGCAGGCCGAGCGGCGCGAGCAGCCCGCCGACCCACGGCCGCCAGCCGTCGCGGCGCTGGAAAACCGCGATGAGCGCGGCAATGCCGACTGCGGCGATCAACGCCCCGGAGCTCGCCCGGGTCAGCCCGGCCAGCACCGCGAACCCGCCCGCGACCAGCCATTCGCGCCGCGCGAGCATCACGAACGTCCAGGCCACGAGCGCCATCAGCAGCGATTCCGAATACGCCAGATGCAGCGCCGTCGAACCCGGCCCGATCGACCACAGCACGGCGACCAGCAGGCCCACTCGCGGTCCGGCCAGGTCGCGACCCAGCACGAACAGCCCCCACGCCGCGGCGCATCCGGCCAGCAGCGAGATCGTCATCCCGGCCACGAGCGGCGGGATCCCGACCAGCGTCAGCAACCCCACCGTCGCCGGGTAAAGCGGGAAGAACACCAGGCTGTTCTCGACCGGCAGCCCGTCGGTGCCGAGCGTGATCGGCTGGTCGTAGCCGTGCTGCGCGACCGAAAGGAACCAGTTGGCGTCGAAGTTGTCGATGAACCGGCCCGGCGAAACGTCGGCCTTCCAGCTCATCATCCACAGCACGCCGAACGCGACGATCTGGAACAGCAGGTAGAGGCTGATCGCCGGGGCGGCTTGGCGGAACGCGGCACGCAGGGTCGGCGAACGCTCGACGGCTCCGTCGAGACTGGACTGCTGCACGCTCCCCGAACTCCTGAACTACCTAGCGCGAAACCGGACGAATTCCTGCCTGATCGTACCTGCCGACCACATAATCCGAGGCCAGAACGGGTCTTGTGACTTATCCCCCGCTTACCGCCAATTGCGGGGAGTACCTCCGGGCCGGGGGTGCGAGGCGGTAGCCTTCACGAGGTTGTCGGTAGCGGAAGACGGGGGTGATCACGCTGGCCGAGCCGGATTCCGCTGCCTTGGCCGAGCCGTCGTCCGCGCCGCCGAAGAAAACCCGCATCGTCTTCATCGACATCGGTCGCGGCCTCGGCGCGCTGCTGGTCTTCTACAGCCACATCGCCCATCCGTGGATCATCGCGAAGAACGACAAAGCCCCGTACGTCGACTTCATCGAGGCGCTCACGAGCGACCCGATGCACATGTCGAAGCAGGGCATCGGGCAGATCGCGGTGCCGTTCTTCTTCCTGGTCAGCGGTTTCGTCGTGACGCCGATCGCGCTGCGCCAGGGTACCGGGCGATTCGCGCTCAACCGGTTCATCCGGGTGTACGCGCCGATGCTGTTCGTGGTGGCGCTGACGGTGTTCCTGCTGCTGGTGAACCTGCACCCGCCGTCCACCGGGCAGGCGCAGACGCTGAACCCGCTCACCGTCCTCACCAACACCACGCTGGCCAACTACCTGATCTTCCCGCAGGTCGTGCTGGTGCCGGTGGCCTGGACGATGATCGTCGAGGTCATCTTCTACCTGCTGCTGATGGCGGTGCTGCCGCTGCTGCGCCGGTGGGTGTGGCTCGGGATCGCGGTGGAGCTGACGTTCATCTTCGTGGTGATGATGAGCCGGTCGCAGTTCGGGCCGTCGTGGTCGCTGTTCGCGGTGAACGTCTCGTACCTGCCCGCGATGCTGATCGGTCAGATCGTCTGGGCGACGACCAAGAAGCAGATCCCGCTGTGGACGGGCGCGCTGTACGGCGGCTGCGCGTGGTCGCTGTACGTGCTGGCGGACGTCATCGACGTCGGCCGCGTGGACAGCTCGTACAACCTCGCGCTGGCCTTCGCCGTCGCCTGCTTCCTGATGGGCATGTTCGCCGAGGACCGGCTGAAGCAGCGCAAGATCTGGACCATGCTGTCCGAGCGCAGCTACTCGATCTACCTGCTGCACATGCTGGTCACGTTCGTGCTGCTGCAGCTGCTGCGCCCGGCGGTGCCGCTGCCGATCGCGCTGCTGATCGTGATCCCGGCGGTGTTCGGGGTGGTCGAGTTGAGCTATCGGTTCGTGGAGCGGCCGAGCCACTCGCTGGCGCGGCGGTTGTCGCATCGGCCGAAGCCGCCTCCGCCCGCGCCGGAAACGCCCGAACCGCCGGTAGAGCCGCCGGTCGAAACGCCGGGGGAAAAGACCCAGCTCGTCGACGACTCCGAAGTGACCCTCGAGATCCCGAGGATTCCCGCCGAACCGACGCCGCCGCGTCGTCCGGCACCTCGGCCGCGTCCCGTGCCGAACGGGCGGATGCCGAGGAACGGCGCGCCGCCGCCCAACGAGGCTCAGCCGCGCACGATGGCGCCTCGCGCGAACGGCGGCGCGCACCGGGCGCGTCCCGTCGCCGAATCGGGCGTCGACCGCACGGCCGAACCGCCGGTGCGCCGGCCGATGCCTCCTCGTCGGCGGCCGTCAGCTCCGCCGGAGCTGCGCTACCAGCCGGACCAGGAAAACCAGGGCCAGCGCGGCGACCAAGACGATCTCCCACGCCACCGGGACTCCTTCCGCCACACCCCTCGCTGAGGTCTGATGCTCTGCCTGTAGGGCGTGCGAGGGTGGGAGGGCGTTCACCGACACGGCGTAACTCACACTCCTGGCTTAGCTCATTCGTGCGAGCCGCGGCGCGGGGAGACGAGGCCGGATTCGTATGCCAGCACCACCAGCTGTGCTCGGTCACGAGCGCCGATCTTGGTCATGATCCGGCTGACGTGCGTCCGCGCGGTCGCCGTGGAGATCACCAGGTGGGCGGCGATTTCGTCGTTCGACAACCCGCCCGCGACCAGCGCCAGCACCTCGCGTTCGCGTTCGGTCACCTCCCGCACGGCCGAGGTGTCGATCCGCCGGTGCTCGGGCCGTCCGACGATCTCGGCGATCAACCGGCGCGTGACGGTCGGGGCGAGCAGCGCCTCCCCCGCCGCGACGACGCGCAGCGCGTGCAGGAGTTCGACCGGTTCGGTGTCCTTCAGCAAGAACCCGCTGGCCCCGGCGCGGAGTGCCTCGTAGACGTACTCGTCGACGTCGAAAGTGGTCAGGACCAGCACTTTCACCCCGGCCAGCTCGGGATCCGAGGTGATCCGGCGGGTCGCTTCGAGACCGTCGGTGCCGGGCATCCGGATGTCCATCACGACGATGTCCGGCCGGTGCTCGATCGCCTGCGCGACGGCCTGTTCGCCGTCGCTCGCCTCGCCGGCCACCTCGAAGCCGTCCTCGGTGTCGAGCAACAGCCGGAATCCGGCGCGGACCAGGGCCTGGTCGTCGGCCAGTACGACGCGGATGGTCATTTCTCCCCCTCCACGGGCAGTTCCGCCCGCACCTGGAAACCCTGCCCGGTGACGCTCGCCTCGACACTGCCGCCGAGCGCCGTCGCGCGTTCCCGCATGCCGCGCAGACCGTGTCCGGGCGTCGGCTGGACGGTGCCGCGGCCGTCGTCGCGCACGATCAGGACCAGCGTGCCCGGCTTCCGCTCGAAGCGGACCTCGACGCGCTGAGCCCCGTCGGCATGCCGGACAACATTGGTCAGCGACTCCTGCAGGATCCGATACGCCGCGCCGTCCACCGGAGCGGGCAGTTCGCCAGCTTCGCCGTGCAGCTCGACTTCCAGCCCAGCGGTACGCGCGTGGTCGAGCAGCTCTTCGACCTGCGCAAGGCTCGGTGCGGGCGCGCGATTCTCGCCGGAACGCAGCACGGCGAGCGTCGCGCGGAGATCGTTGAGCGCGGACGCGCTGGCCGCCTTGATGTTGAGCAGCGCCTCTTTCGCCTGCTCCGGCCGCCGATCCGCGACGTGCGCGGCGACGCCCGCCTGGACGTTGATCATCGCGAGGCTGTGCGCGACGACGTCATGCACCTCGCGGGCGATGCGGAGCCGCTCCTGCTCGGCCATCCGGTGCCGATGCTCGTCGGCCTGCTCGCGCCGGGCAGCAACGGCCGCGAACTGGAACCGGACCGCCGTCGCGATGCCGATCACGGCGGCCATCCAAACCACGGCGAACAGTGCCCAAGCGCTGACCGCAAACGTTTGCGTGAGGATGATGTGGACGACGTAGGCCCCCGTGAGGACCGCGGCTCCGGTGCTCCCGGCGACAACCGGACCCTTCCGCCGCGTGAGCACGAAGAGCGCGACCGTGGGGACGATGATCACCGGCCCGCCCGGTTCGGGAGACAGGTAGTACGCGTACGCCGAAGCCGCGGTGAGCACGAAGAGCGGCAGCGGGAAGCGGTGGACGAGCAGCAAGGTGAGCACGGTCGCGGCCAGCCACGCGGCACCGAGCGGACTCAGCGGATGCGGGGCGTGCTGCCAGCGGCCGGACGCGCTGGAGCCGCCGAGCACGAAGGCGAGCACCACGAAGGTCCGGAACACCCGCCCGAACCACGGGTTCTGCGCCCGCCACCAGTAGTGCATGGTGCGAAAACTACCGGGGAAGGCGGGCGGGCGCGTCCGTCGTGAAGCGCGGGATCGGGCTACGCGTGACGCGGTATGTCGAGAACTCCCGGACGGCTCCGTTCACTGGTCAAACGGCGAAAAAAGGAGACGGTGATGGGCGAGGTTGTGGCCGGGGCGAGCATGTCGCTGGACGGTTTCGTGGCGGGACCGGACGAGTCGGGGTTCGATCTGCTCTTCGGCTGGACGGCCAGCGGCACCGAGGAGGTGCCGACCGCGCAGCCGGGACGCGCGCTGCGCATGTCCCCGGCCAGCGCGAAGGTCGTGCGCGCGCAGCTGGAATCGACCGGAGCACTGCTCGTCGGCAGGCGGCTGTTCGACCTGACCTCGGGCTGGGGCGGGATGCATCCGTTCGGCGGGCCGGTGGTCGTGGTGACGCACGAGCCGCCCGCTGGATGGGAGGACTCGCCGTTCACCTTCGTCACCGAAGGGATCGAGGTCGCGGTGGCGCGGGCGAAGGAACTGGCCGACGGCCGCGACGTCGGCGTGAACGCGGGCGAGATGGCGCGGCAGTGCCTGGAGGCCGGACTGCTCGACGCGGTGCAGATCGATCTGGTGCCGGTGCTGCTCGGCGGCGGAGTGCCGTTCTTCGGCGAATTCGGGCTAGGACCGGTGCGCCTCGGCGAGCCGGACATCACCCCCGGCGAGGGCGTGACCCACCTGCGCTACCGCGTCGTCGGCACGAACTCGCGCAGCTTCTCCAGCGTTTCGTCGTTCGCCGGGGTGTAGACCGACATCCGGATTTCCGAGCGGCGGCCGGCGTAGAGGTAGGTGAAGTCGAACGTCAGCAGGCCCGCCTCCGGGTGCAGGTACCGCTTGCTCTTGGCCAGCTCGGTGTTCACGTCGTGGCGGCTCCACAGCTCGTCGAAGCACGGCGACTCCGCCCGAAGCCGTTTGACCAGCGACTTCCAGCCGGGCTCGCCCACGTGCTCGGCCATCGCCGCGCGGAAGGACGAGACCATCCGGGGCACGTTCTGCTCCCAGTCGACCATCCGCTCTTTCCACTCCGGATTGAGCAGGCACTGGACAAGCGTGTTGCGTTCCTCGTACGGGATCGCGTCGACGCCGCCCATCAGCCAGTCGTAGCCGGCGTTGTGGCCGAGCACGTCGAAACGCGCGTTGCGGACCGCGACCGGGAACGGTTCCAGCTGGACCATCATGTCCTGCATCGACGGCGTGATCGCGGAGCAGTGCTTCTTCTCGGTGACCGGCTCGGGCGCGCCGGCGAGGGTGAACAGGTGCACGTGCTCGTGCGGATCCAGCCGGAGCGTGCGGGAGATCGCGCTGAGCACCTGCTCGGACGCGTTGATGTCGCGACCCTGTTCGAGCCACGTGTACCAGGTGACGCCCACCCCGGCGAGCTGCGCGACCTCCTCGCGGCGCAGCCCCGGCGTGCGCCTGCGGCCGCTGAGCGGCAGGCCGACCTGCTCGGGCGTGATCCGCCCGCGCCGGTTGCGGAGGAACTCCCCCAGCTCGGTCCGGCGCAGGCGGTCTTCGATGCCAGTGGTCACGAATACCAGGTAAGCACACCGCCGACCCTGTTACCAGGTAGTCGTGGTACCAGGATAAAAGCACACCTGGTACCAGGGTCTCGCGCGGCGGAACGTAGTACTCATGACGACTACCACCCCTGCCCCGGCGACGGCCACCGCTGCTGTCGGGACGCCGGAACGGACGGGACTCACGTCCGCCGGCTTGATCACCGTGCTGCTGGGGGCAGCGCTGCCGATCATCGATTTCTTCATCGTCAACGTCGCCCTGCCCACGATCGATGCCGACCTGCGCGCGTCCACCGCGACCCTCGAACTCGTCGTCGCGGGCTACGGCATCGCGTACGCGGTGCTGCTCGTGCTCGGCGGACGGCTCGGCGACACCTTCGGCCGCCGCAGGCTTTTCCTGCTCGGTCTCACTCTGTTCACGCTCACCTCGCTGGCCTGCGGCGTCGCCCCGGACGCCGCCACCCTGGTCATCGCCCGCGTCGCGCAGGGCGCGGCTTCGGCGATGCTGCTGCCGCAGGTGCTGTCGATCATCCAGGCCGGCACGTCCGGCGAACGCCGCTCGCGGGCGATCGGCCTCTTCGGCGCGACCGGCGGCATCGCCACCGTGGTCGGGCAGCTGCTCGGCGGCGCGCTGGTGGCCGCGAACGTATGGGACCTGAGCTGGCGGCCGATCTTCCTGGTCAACGTGCCGATCGGGATTATCGGGCTGCTGATCGCGCGCCGCACGGTGCCGGACAGCCGGGCGAGCAACCCGCTCGGCGTCGACCGCTGGGGCACCGTGCTGCTGGCCGTTTCGCTGCTGTCGCTGCTGATTCCGATCATGGAAGGCCGCGCGCTCGGCTGGCCGTGGTGGAGCATCGCGCTGCTGGTGATCTTCCCGTTCGCGGCGTACGGCTTCGCCCGCGTGGAGCGGAAGCTGGAAGCCGCGGGCGGAACGCCGTTGCTCCCGCCGGCTCTGCTGCGCACCGCGAGCGTGCGGCACGGGCTGACCGTCGCGGTGCCGTTCTTCTGCACCTTCGGTTCGTTCATGTTCGTCTACGCGGTGACGTTGCAGAACGGCCTGCACCTCGGCCCGCTCGGCGCCGGGCTGGCGTTGACCCCGATGGCCGTCGCGTACTTCACGACGTCACTGGTCAGCAGCCACCTGGTCGCCCGCTTCGGCCGCAAGATCGTGCCGATCGGCGGGCTGATCCTCACCGTCGGCCTGATCGCGCTCGCCGCAACCGCGCTGCTGGACTGGCCCGACCTGTCGATCTGGCAGCTGGCCCCGGCGATGGTGATGATCGGCGTCGGCAACGGGCTCGCGATGAGCACGCTGTTCCGGGTGGTGCTTTCGCGAGTGCCGGCCGACCTGGCCGGTGTCGGCGGCGGCGTGCTGACCACGACCCAGCAGACGTCGCTGGCCTTGGGCGTCGCGGTGCTGGGCAGCCTGTTCGCCAGCTTGAGCGTGCCCGGCGCGATGGGTTACCAAGGCGCATTTGTGCTGGTCATCGGGATCTTGGCGGCGCTCGCACTGCTGGTGTCCGGGCTGGCGCGGAAGCTGCCCGACCCGCGCTGAGAAATTCGACCGACGGAAAACCCCACTCCCGGACGACGATGGGGATGTGACGGAACCTCGGGTGCAGCCAGACCCGGCCTTCGCGCTGCTCGGCCTCTACGAGAAGGCCCTGCCGGAGGTCTATGGCTACCTGCTCGCGAGGTGCGGCAACCGCGTGCTGGCGGAGGAACTGACTTCGGAGACGTTCCTGAGCGCGGTCGCCGCCTGCCGCAAGGACCACGCGCCGCCGGTGAGCACGCCCTGGTTGATCGGGGTGGCCCGGCACAAGCTGGCCGATCACTGGCGGCGCGCCGAACGGGAACAGCGCGGGCTTCGGCTCGTGCACGACGCCGAATGCGACGTCGAGGATCCCTGGGACGACCAGCTCGAGCACCTGCGCGCACGGCAGGTGCTCGAATCGCTGGCGATCCCGCATCGGGCGGTGCTCACCTTGCGCTACGTCGACGGCCTTCCGGTGCGCGACGTCGCCACGCACCTCGGCCGGACCATCCACGCGACGGAGGCGTTGCTGACGCGGGCCAAAACCGCGTTCCGCCGCGGCTACCAGGAGAAGGAGGGACGTGATGGCTGAACCGTTCGACGCGCTCGCGCTGCCCTCGACTCCGGCCGACCCCGATCCGGCCTTCGCCGCCCAGCTGCGGGACGACCTCCGCCGCCTGATCCTGAACGGAGCGGAGATGACCACCACCGAAACCACGCAGGCGCGAGCGGGTGCGCTCACGCCTTACCTGGTCGTGACCGACGCGCGGGCCGCGCTCGACTTCTACGTCGAGGTCTTCGGCGCGAGCCGCCGGTCCGATCCGATCGTGATGGACGACGGCCGGGTCGGGCACGCCGAACTGGACATCGGCGGCAGCGTGCTGATGCTGGCCGAGGAATTTCCCGAGCTGGGCAATGTCGTCGCTCCCGAGGGCGGCGCGATGGTGCGCGTCGAGGTCCCCGATCCGCAGGGTGCGGCGCAGCGGGCAGTGGAGCTGGGCGCGGAACTGCTGCGTCCGGTCGAGGACCGCGGCTACGGGCTGAACGGCGTGATCAAGGACCCGTACGGCCAGCGCTGGCTGGTCGGAAAGGCCGCGCCACAAGCGAAAACGCCCGGGGAGCGCACGTATCGGCACGGCGAGGCCGGGTACTTCACCTTCCAGGTGCCCGACGACGTCCGGGCCAAGGCGTTCTACGGCGCGGTGCTCGGCTGGCAGTTCACCCAGGGCAGCCTGCCGACCGCGTGGCGCATCGAGGGCGACGGCCTGCCCGGCGGGATGTGGGGCGGCTCGGAACTGCAGGCCGGGTGGAAGCTGATGTTCGCCGTCGACGACCTCGAAGCCGCGCTCGGCCGGGTGCGCGAGGGGGGCGGCCGGTCCGGCGAGGTGGAGAACCAGCCGTACGGCCGAACGGCCGATTGTGCCGACGACCAGGGGATCGAGTTCTGGTTGTGGGAACAGCCACGCACGTGACCTCGGCCAAAACCCCGGCGGCAAACCGGCCGCCGGGGCGCACACTCAGTGGATGGCCGCGCACTGGACGCCCCGCGACGAAGCCGAACTGACCGCCGGTTGGCAGCTGTGGCTCGCGCTGGGCTCGTGCGCCTGGCCGGGACCGGACTGGGACGGCACGCCCGCCGAAGCCGTCCGCGGACTCGAACGGTGCTTCACCGCGTGCGACGAGATCCTCGCCGCGCACGCCCAGCCGGATTCCGCGGTCGCCGGGCTGGTGCGTTCGATGCTGCTGGCCGCCAACTGGACGCTCGGACTCTGGCGCGACGACACGGATCCGCTTGATTCCGAACGCGCCGCGCTGCTGCACGCCGATCTGGCCGCTTTCGCCGACCACGCGGAAGGCGTCCGGACTTTGCTGGCCGCGGGCGGCGGGTGGGCCTCGCTTTCGCTGTGACCCGCCCGCCGTCCGTCCGCAAAGGACTTACCAGCTGGCCGGGCGTTTCCGCTCCGGCTCGTACGGCTGCGTGATGACCTCGATCCCGTTTCCGCCCGGGTCAAGGAAATACACGCCGCGGCCGCCGTGGTTGTGGTTGATCTCGCCGGGGCCCTGACCGCCTGGCCCGGCGTGGTACTCGACCCCGGATTCCTTCAGCCGCAAGAAAAACGCGTCGAAGTCGTCCTCGGGAATGAGGAAGCAGTAGTGCTGCAGCTTCCGATCCTCGTCGGGAACCGTGGCGAAATCGAGCCGCACGCCGTTGCTGGTTTCGACCGGGATGAACGGGCCCCATTCCTCGCCGATCTCGAAACCGAGCAGGTTCGCGAAGAATTCGGCGGATTCCCGGTTGTTCCGGGACGGGACCATCAGGTGATTCAGTTCAAGAGAGAGGGACACGAAGCAATGCCTCCAGAAGGCATCCCAGCACCTCCATGTCTCACCCAGCCGGTGACCGACACGCGATGCCGCCGACGACTGTAGCGCAGCCGAAGCGGATTTCCAATCAGGAAACCGGAACTCGCCGCCGGGCCGCGCGCGGACGGCCGACGCCCTGCCACGACAATCCCGCGTCGAGGATCATCCCGGGGTCGAGCAGATTCCGGGTGTCGACGACGTCGTCGCCTTCCATCGCGTCCGCGATCGCGACCCAGTCCAGGTTCCGGAACTCGGCCCATTCGGTAAGCACCACAACGACATCCGCGTCCTTGGCGACCTGGTACGGATCGTCCACGACGGTCATCCCGGCGATGCCGCCGGACACCGCCGGGTCGTACGCGGTGATCTCCGCGCCGAGCGCGCCGAGCACCGAAGACACTGCCAGCGCGGGAGAATCGCGCAGATCGTTCGTGCCCGCCTTGAACGCCAAGCCCAGCACGCCGATCCGCGCGCCGGCCAGCGTTCCGCCGCAGGCACCTGCGATCTTCGCCACAATGCGGTCGCGCTGGGCGATGTTCTCGTCGATCGCCGAGGTCAGCATGCGGAAGTCGTAGTCGACCGACTCGGCGACCTTGACCAGCGCGCTGGTGTCCTTGGGCAGGCACGAACCGCCCCATCCGGGACCAGGCTTGAGGAACGTGCGGCCGATCCGCCGGTCGTAGCCCATGCCTTCGGTGACCAGGTCGATGTCCGCGCCGAGCCGTTCGCACAGTTCGGCGATCGAGTTCACATAGGACAGTTTGAGCGCGAGGAAGCAATTCGCCGCGTACTTCACCAGTTCCGCGCTCGCCGCGTCGGCGACCACGATCGGTGCGGCGAGATCGCCGTACAGCTGCCCGACCCACGCGGCCGCGGCCTGCGAATCCGACCCGACCACAATCCGGTCCGGGTTCAGGAAGTCTTGCACCGCAGTGCCTTCGCGCAGAAACTCCGGGTTGGACACCACCGGCACGTCGTCGCGGCCGACCATCGCGCGGATCCGTTTCGCGGTGCCGACCGGCACCGTCGACTTCGTGATCAGCGCGCAGCCGGACGGCAGCACGTCGCCGATCTCGGTGGTCACCGCCTCCACCGCCCGCAAGTCCGCGGACCCGCCCGCGCCCATCGGCGTCGGCACGCAGAGGAAGACCCCCTCCGCGCCGCGAACGGCTTCCCGCGCGCCGACCACGAACGACAGCCGTCCGTTCGCCAGTCCGCGGGAGACCAATTCGGCCAGTCCTGGTTCGAGGATGTCCACGCGGCCCGCGGAGAGCCGGTTCACTTTCGCCACGTCCACGTCCACACAGGTGACGCGATGCCCGAGGCTCGCGAGGCAAGCCCCCGTGGTCAATCCGACGTATCCCGTCCCTACCACCACGATCCGAGCTGAGCTCATAGTGCTGAAGGTGACAGCCGGAGTTGACCTGAGTGCTAACGGAAGCGGTCGAGGCCGAATACTCCTCGCGACGAGAAGCGGGTGAGGCGACACACTCCGGCACCGGTGCGAACGAGCGTTAACCTGGGCGCGGAGGTGCACCGCGGCACCGGAGAGCAGGAGGAAGGCTGAAGATGCAGATCACCGACACCGCAGCGCTCGTCACGGGTGGCGCGTCCGGTCTCGGCGGCGCGACCGCCAAGGCACTGGCCGCGAAAGGCGCGCGGGTGTTCGCCCTCGACCTCGCGCCCTCGATCGAGAAGGCCGAGCAGGTCGACGGCATCACCTACGTCGAGGCCGACGTGACCGACCCGGACCAGGTGCAGGCCGCCGTCGACACCGCGGCCGGCTCGGGCGTACCGCTGCGCACGGTGGTCAACTGCGCCGGCATCGGACCGTCCGCGCGCATCCTGTCCAAGAAGGGCAGGCACGATCTCGGGCTGTACGCGAAGGTCATCCAGATCAACCTGATCGGCACCTTCAACGTGCTCACCGTCGCCTCCGAGGCGATCGCGAAGACCGAGCCACTGGCCGACGACGCACGCGGCGTCATCATCAACACCGCGTCCGTCGCCGCCTTCGACGGCCAGATCGGGCAGGTGGCGTACGCGTCGTCCAAGGGCGGCGTGGTCGGGATGACGCTGCCCGCCGCGCGCGACCTCGCCTCGCACGGCATTCGCGTGCTGACGATCGCGCCCGGCATCGTCGACACCCCGATGCTCGCCACGGTCAGCGAAGAGTTCCGCGCCGGCCTCGCCGCCGGGATTCCGTTCCCGAAGCGGCTGGCGCGCCCGGACGAGTACGCGCAGCTCGCCCTGTCGCTGATCGACCACGACTACCTCAACGGCGAGGTCGTCCGCATGGACGGCTCGCTGCGGATGGCCCCGCGCTGACCTGGTGAGGGAGCGGGTGTGCTGCCCCCTCGGCGGCACACCCGCTCCCTCAGGTCACGCCTTGCGCATCCGCACCTCGAGGCCGATCCCGTCCGGGGTCACCTCGCAGGTGCGGAACTTGCTCTCCGCGACGGTCGCCCTGAACTGCTCCGGCGTGTACGCCCGCCGCCGCAGCCCGCGCAGCACCCGGACGGTGGAGAACGTGCCCACCGGACCGAGATTCATCCGCTCGACCTCGGCGTCGAGCTCCGCGTCCGTGGTGCTCCGGCTCAGGTCCTGCACCAGCGCGACGCCGCCGGGCCGCAGCACCCGGTGCATCTCGTCGATCGCGTCGACCGGGTCGGCGAAGTTCTTGAACGCCGCCTGGCAGATCAGGAAGTCGAACGACCCGTCCGCGAAGGGCATCGCCGCGACATCGCCCCGGCGGAAGTCCACCGTGACGCCCTGTTCTTGCGCGTACTCCCGAGCCAGCTGGACAAACGTCCGGCTGATGTCGAGCCCGGTCACCGTGCACCGCCCAGTGCGAGCCAATTCGACGGCGAAGAAACCCGGCCCCGGCGCGATCTCGAGCACGTCAGCACCCTCGGCCAGATCCGCGACCAGCATCTCGGCCGATTCGCGATACTGCACAAGCTGCGGTTCGGTGCGCCGCCCCCGCGCGTACACCCGGGCGATCGGCCCTTCCATCTCCGGCAGCAGCTTCGTGCGATGGCGCTTTACCTGCGTGTTCCCCATTGTGCTTTTCTCCCTGTTCGGTTGGTACCGAACCGGTGCCGCGAGAGAGGTGCCCCGTATCCTGGTGATTGCAGCCCGAGGACAGGTTCCCGCACTCGCGGTTTCCAGTTCGACGGTTCCCGGTCCCGGGGGCGGTGTGCCAGCACCTCCTCCGGGACCTCTTTATTCGCCTTCGGTCTTGACGAAGGCGGCCATGTCGGGCAGCTCCCCGGTTTCCCGGTAGCGCCGCCATTCCTCGACCCCCGCAATCGCGCCGGAGGCCAGCTCCTCGCGCAGCCCGCGGACCCATTCGGCTTCCGCGCGCCACATCGCCAGTTGGTACTCGCCCTCTACGAGAAACAGCCGGGACACCTCGGCCCGCATCCTCTCCAGCGCCGCGACACGGGCGTCGATCATCCGCTCCAGCTCGCCAACTCGGTGCCGCAACTGCTGGTCAACGATGTCCGGTCCGAGCGCGAGCATCACCGACAACCCAGTGTGCAACCGCGTCGGCTCCGGATCAGGCGTCCCGAGCAGTTCGGCGACCCAATCCTCGAGCTCAGCCTGGCCAGCCTCGGTGATCCGATAAACGGTCCGCTCCGGCCGGGCCCCGTCCCGCACGTGCTCGACCGCCTCGATGTAACCGTGCTTTTCGAGGTTGCCGACCACTGTGTAGAACGAGCCCCATTTGATCTTCAGGTCGTCCTCTTTGCCGCGACTCCGCAGGACGGTGGCGATTTCGTACGGGTGCATCGACCGCTCGCACAACGCGGCCAGCACGGCGAGGCCCAGCAAGTTGGACACCTTCCGCCGCTTCACGCCGGGCCTCCTCATCAACGAGTACTCGCCAACGAGTATATGCAGAAGCGCGCCGGGCCGCAATGACAGGAGACGCGGGCCGCCGGGCCGCCGCGGCAAGGAAGGCAGGGCGGACGAAGCCAGGCTGGTTCACGCGAGCAGTCAGGACCGGGCGAGGAACTGCCAGACAGCGTGGACGAGACGGGCCTGAGTAGGGCGGAGCAGACCTGGCCGATGCGGGCCTGAGCAGGGCGGGGTGGGCCTGAGCAGAGCGGGGTGGGCCTGGGCAGGATGGGCCTAGCCCGAGCGACGCGAGACAAAGCACCCGCGCGAAGGCAAGCCACCCACAACCCCACAACCCCGATACGAAGCCAAAAACACGGGCGGGGGGGGGGGGGTGTTTGAGTAATCAAAGCCCCGAAAAAACACCCCCCCCCCCCGGGAGCACA
>NZ_JBHZAG010000111.1:0-27836 GCF_042754125.1 Amycolatopsis sp. NPDC059235 | reverse complement strand
TGGGGCGGCGAACGAGAAAAGCCCTGGTCACTTCCGTGACCAGGGCTTTTGTGCCCCCGGCAGGACTCGAACCTGCGACCTAGAGATTAGAAGGCGCGAACCTTAATCCCGCAGCGCGGGCAGCACCTCGGCACCGATCCGCGCGATGTTCGCCAGCGTGCCCTCCGGCGTGCCGGACGCTTCCACGAACATGATCACCTGGGACACCCCGGTGCGCCGGAGGCTCGTCCGCAGGGTCTCGACACAATGCTCAACCGGGCCGACCGGATGGATCGCGCACAGGTTTTCCGTGTACTCCCAAGGATCCCGCGCCGGACCGGGCCGGTCGTCTACCGGCACATGAGCGGCCAGGCCGTCCGACAGCCAGCCCGGCAGGGCGCGGCGGACCACCGCGGAAGCATCGTCGCCGACCTGGCACAGCACAGTCGACACATGGGCCGCGGGCGCACCGTAAGCAGCGACGGTCGCGGCCTTCTCAAAGTCATCCGCGTGCAGGCCCAGCAACAACGGCAAGTCACGTTCAGCAGCCAGCCGGACGGCGAAAGAAGCAGGTCCGCCGCAGGCCACCACGACTTGCGGGGAGCGTTGCGGAGCAGGGCGCAACGGCACTTCGCGAAAAGAGAAGTGCGCCCCGTGCGCCGAAACCCGGCCGGCGGCGGCAGTCAGCAGAAGATCCAGCGACTCGGCGAAACCCGTTTCATAGCGCGGCAACCCGGTCCCGAACACTTCCAGATCCTGCCAAGGCCCGCCCCGGCCAACACCCAATCGCAATCGGCCGTCGGAAACCGCGTCCAGCATTGACCACTGCTCGGCCAACGCGACCGGATGCGTCGTCGACAGCACGCTCACCGCCGTGCCCACGCTGATCCGCGACGTTTGGCCAAGCACGTGCGCGGCGAGCGTGATGGCCGACGGGCACACGCCATAAGGCATGAAGTGGTGCTCGGCCAGCCACACGTCATCGAAGCCAGCCGCCTCGGCAGCAAGAGCGGCACGGACGGTGCGCCGCAGGACGGCGGCGTCGTCCTGGCCCGGGAAGCGGCCCGAGACCAGGAAGACGCCGAACCTCAGTTGTTCACCGACACGTTGTTGAACCACAGCAGCGGGTCCAGCCACGGGAACACCACGAACATCAGCAACGCCACAATCCCGAGCGCCAGCACGAGCGCGATCACGAGCTTCACCGCGAACGGACCGGGCAGATGCCGCCAGAGCCAGCCGTACATCAGGAACCGACTCCGATCTTCTTCAGCAGCGTCGTGTAATCCGGCACCTGCGTCTTCGGCACCTGGCGGGTCAGCACCGAGGTGATGATCAGCCGCTCCTTCGCCGAGAACTGCGGGTGGCACGTGGTGAGCGTGAGCAGCGAAGCCTGCTGCGCCTTGGGCAACGCGTCGGCCGGCTTGTACGGCACCGCGTTCACCGCGTCGCCCTGGCTCGGCTGGACTACCTTGCGGCCGAACGTCTCGTCGTACGGTCCGCCGCCGGGGATGCTCGAATTGCGCAGCGTCGAGACGCCCTTGCACTCCGGCTGCGCGCCCTTGCCGCTGCTCCAGCCCTTGATCTCGTCGTCGTAGGGCAGCACCTGGTAGATGAAGAAATCGCTGTGCGTTTCGATGACGATCTGGTCGCAGGAGCTCAGGTTGTCCAGGTCGTTGAACGGCGCGCCCTTGCCGACGCGGTGCCCGGCGATGCCGAAGTTGCCCGGTTCGCCCGGCAGCGCGGTGCCCTTGTAGTGGCCGGGGCCGACCGCCAGCGAGTCCTCGCCGGTGCCTTCCTGGATGGTGAAGTTGAAGTCCGCGCCGAACGACGGGATGTGGATCCGCGCGAACGCCTTGCCGTCGATCAGCTCGGGGTGCAGCGTGCGGTCCTTCTGCCAGTCGCCGTCGAGCTGGTCGCTCGCGGTGTGCTGTTTCTCCGCCGAGAACAGGTCGGTGACCCAGACCTCGTACACCATGAACAGCAGCACCACGACGCCGAGCGTGATGAAGATTTCGCCCGCGGTGCGGATCGCGATTCCGCCCTTGCCCAGCGGCGGCGGGGTCTTCTTGGCCTTCTTCTCGTCCTTGTCCGCGACGGCCACCGCGGAGAACACCTCGGTCGGCTGCTCCGCGAACTCCGGTCCGGTCATCCGCCGCCGGGACGGGTCCGGGGCCGCGGCGCCCACCCGGCGAGGCATCTGACGGCCTTCTTCCGGCTGACGGCGGGGATCTCCGCCGCGGGGACGCCGTCCGGGATCCCCAGGCTGCGCACGATCAGCGCGCGGGTCGGCCGGGCGCCGTTCGCCGCGCGGATTGCCTTCGGCGCGGAACTCGGCGGTACGGCGAGGTGCGTTGCCGCGAGGACCGCCGAAATCACCGCCGCGGGGGTCACCCTCGCGGGGCCGCCCTTGCCCAGGCCGGTTTTCGCCGCCGCCCTGGGCCGGTCCGCCCCGGTCGTTCGGCGTGCGCTGTTCGGGTGATCTCCGGCCCGGATCGCCTGCCACTCTTCGCCGCGGCGGTGTCTCCCCGGACTGCCTTCTCGGCGGCGGGGGCTGTCGGCGGACCGGGCGGTCAGGTCCCGTGCCGGGGCGGCGGTCGTCCTCGCCCGGCCAATCTTGCGGCGTCACCCAAGCTCCTCCCGCGCCCGGCCGGAGTCCTCCTCGGCACTCCAGGTGGCGCTATTGTCACAGTCTGAGAAACCCGACCGCTCCCGCCCGGTGCTGCGGAGCCGTCCTTTACGTTAACGTGTGCACGTGGCGCTGGTTGCGCACCCCGACAGCGGGACCTCGTCCAGGATGCCGCCACCAGGAATGCCCGAGAGCACGCGAGGAAACGATGCCGAAGTCGAAGGTCCGCAAGAAGACCGCGTACACCCCGCCTGTCGACCGCCGCACCCCGGTGAAGGTCCAGGCCGCGGGACCGTCGAACCTGTTCTACAAGATCGTCATGTTCGGCCTCATGCTCCTCGGGCTGGTGTGGCTGGTCGTGAACTACATCGCGGGCGACAAGGTTTCGTTCCTCAGCCAGCTCGGAAACTGGAATTTCGCGATCGGATTCGCCGCGATGATCGCCGGCCTGCTGATGACGATGCGGTGGCGCTGACCATCCGCCGGATCAGCTTTGCTCCGGACGGCCGATTGACACCGAATCACACCGGTGTGACTCATCCCCAGTGTGGATAACCCCTGTGGATAACCACCCGGCCTCGTGGGCTCCGCGCCGAAACCTCGTGGTAGTGGCGTGGGGCCTGACCGCGCTGTTGCTGGTCGGAACCGTCGTGGACGCGACCTTCGGCGACGGCAAGGGCGCGGTGCTCACCGGCCTCGCGACGCTGGCCGTCGGCGCGTTCGCGGTCCACTGGACGCTCGTGCGCCCTCGGCTTGCCGCGGATCTGGACGGTGTGCGCGCTCGCACGCTCAACGGCACGCACCAGCTCCCCTGGACCGGCACGACGGTCCGGCTGCGCAGCACGCGCCGCCTCGGCCGCGACGGCGTCACGCTCGAGCTGGAGCACGGCGATCAGCTGTTCATCTTCGGGCAGACCGATCTCGGCGAGGATCCTCGCGACGTGCTGGACGTGCTTACGGAGCTGCGGGCCCGGTCAGACGGAGCGTGACGTCCCGCAGCCGTAATAGGTCTGGCCGCGGGACTCGTGGAAACCGCACGAAACCGTGGGAATCTGGGTGGCTCGCCAGCCGATCAGCCCGGCGAGCGCGACCGCGACGATGACCGTGCCGATCGCCTGCCACCGGACCAGGTTCCGGGCCGGCGCGTAAAGCATCGCTGCCGTCACCAGCGCACCGGTGACGAGCCCTCCCGCGTGCGCCCAGATCGAGATGCCGGGGATCGCGAAGGTGACGTAGGCGTTGATCGCCAGGTTGACGAGCAGCGCGGAAGGGTTCAGCCGGAGCTTCAGAACGATGACCGCATAGCTGCCGAGCAACCCGAAGATCGCACCGGACGCGCCCGCGGTGGCACCGTCGATGTCCTGGAAGAGCAGCACCGCGGTGGAAGCGCCGAGCATCGACACGAAGTAGAGCGCCAGGTAGCGGATCCTGCCGAAGACCTGTTCCAAAGCGCGGCCCATCATCCACAGCGAGAACGCGTTCGCCGCGATGTGAACGGGCCCGTAATGCAGGAAACCGGAGGTGAAGATCCGCCACAACTCGCCGCCGCCGAGTGTGGCCGAGGGCCAGAGGACACCCGCCTGCTCGACGGGCGCGACTTGGTTGTTGAACAGGCTCTTCGCCTGGATGACGGTGACCAAGAAGATCACCACGTTCACCGCGATCAACGTGGCGGTGACGACGTAAGAATTGGACAGCCGGGCCCCCGCGATCGTGCGAGAACCCATCCCGGCATTGCGATACTGCCGTTGCTGCTGTTTCTGCTGCTGCGCCCCGGTCTGCACGCAGTCGGTGCACTGGAATCCCACCGGGGCCTCGCGCAGGCAGTCCGGGCAGGCCGGACGCCCGCAGCGGGCGCAGCTGAGGCCGGTCGGGCGGTTCGGATGCCACCAGCAACCGGGAAGAGACGGCGCGGACGGGTTCGGCGGTTGGCTCACGATGACTCCAACCTACCGAAACCCCGTCCCTGCCTGCGGCTCGTCAGTCTTCGACGGTGATCTTCTCGATAACCACGTCGGACAGCGGGCGGTCCGCCGGGCCGGTCGCGCTGGTGGCGATGGCGTCGACGACGTTCCGGGAGTCCTGGTCCGCGACCTCGCCGAAGATCGTGTGCCGGAAGTTCAGGTGCGAGGTCGGCGCGACGGTGATGAAGAACTGCGAGCCGTTGGTGCCCGGCCCGGCGTTCGCCATGGCCAGCAGGTACGGCTTGGAGAACTGCAGCTCGGGGTGGAACTCGTCGCCGAACTTGTAGCCGGGGCCGCCGCGGCCGGTGCCCGTCGGGTCACCGCCCTGGATCATGAAGCCGTCGATGACGCGGTGGAAGATCGAGCCGTCGTAGAACGGACCGGAGTTGCCGCCCTTCGCGTTCGGCTGGGTGTACTCCTTGGAGCCGGTGGCCAGCCCCACGAAGTTCGCCACGGTCTTCGGCGCGTGGTCGGGCAGCAGGTTCACGTGGATGTCACCCTGGTTGGTGTGCAGGGTGGCCTTGCGGGCGCTTTCAGTCACGCCGCCATCGTGCCACCCCTTCGCACAAATGGGGGGTTCAGGGGGCCGTCCCGGCCCGTCGCGCTGGACATCGGCCCAGGAAGAGACCACTTTCTTGAGGTTTCCGATCCGCCTCGAACGGGAAGCCGCAGCGGTGCGGGCGGAAAAAGGGCAGGATAGATGTCAAGCAACAGATCTGTTTCACAACGATTGATGAGGTGAAGACCATGACCCGGGCCGTGGAATCGGTCGGCGAGTCGGTCAAGTCCGGCTCGAGCGACCTGCGGAAGCTGGTCGTCGAGGCGGGCAAGGCGGGCGCGAAGGCCGCCGAGGCCGGCGCGGAGGAGCTGGGGAAGCAGAGCCGCCGGGCCCGGCGCAAGCTGGCGAAGAAGACGGAGCTGACTCGCAAGGAGCTCAAGAAGAGCTCCGCCGCGGCGCGCAAGGAAGCGCTCGCCCGCATCGCCGAGCTGAAGAAGCCGGGCCGCAAGGCGAAGAAGGCCGCGATCAAGGCCGCTGCCTCGGCCGGCGAGTCGAAGCGTCGCGGCAAGAAGGACTTCAAGGCGGCGAAGAAGGAGTTCCGCGTCGCGCTGGAGGAGGCGAAGAGCGCGGCCAAGGGCACCCGCAAGCGTCGCCGCTGGCCGTGGATCCTCGGTCTCGGCGCGGTCGCGGTCGGCACCGCCGTCGCGCTGAAGTCGCGTCAGCAGGAGCCGCCGGTCGCCCCGGCGCCGCCGAAGGCCACCCCGCCCGCTCCGCCGGCTCCGCCCGCGAAGCCGGCTCCGGAAGCCAAGGACGCGAAGGACGCCAAGCCGGGCGAGCCGAAGACGAACGGCAAGGCGCCGAGCACGTCGGCTGCGGAGAAGAAGAACTGAACGCGCGAAAAGGGCCCCGGGAAGTGCGTCCCGGGGCCCTTTTTCGTGCGAGCGCTCAGTCGGTTCAGACCGCGGCGGCGTGCTTGTCGATCAGCTGGCCGAGACGCGGCAGCGCCTCTTCGACGTTCTTCTTGCCGTTCGGGCGCAGCTTCGAGTAGACCTTCTTGATGCTGTCGCGGCTGCTGCGGTCCGCGCGGCTGTCGGTAACCCCGAGCAGCGCGTCCGAAGCCTCGTCCGAGCGGCTGGTCAGGTACGCGCCGAAGTCGTTGCCGCCCTTCGCGCGGTAGTCGCCGTAGAACGGCTCGAGCGCGCCGGCGAAGTCGTCCAGCAGGCTGTCGACCGCGGACGGGATGATGCCCGGCTTGATCTTCTTGACGGCGGCGAAGCCGGTCTTCACGACCGCGCCCGAGACCCCGCCCTTGTCGGAGACCTCGGCGTCCACGAGCTCTCCGAGGTCGGTGACCACGCTGGGGCGACGGCTCGAGTCGAGCAGGATTTCCTTGAGGGTGTCAGCCACGAATCTGTCCTTGTCGTCAAAAGGGGTAACCAAGTATTCGGTGCCGGACGGGCACCCGCCGCGCGAGTGTTGGGGGGACTGCGCGTGCTGCTTAGAGTAATACAAGATCAACTTCACTCACCCGTGCGGAGCCCGTTACTCAGAGCTTCAGGGCAGCGATAGCCTTTTTCGCCACTGTGCGTGCTTTGATGCTCTGCTTCTGGTTGCTCGTCACGATGACGGCGGCCTCGCCCTTCGCGACGGCGTAGACCACCCCGTCGCCGGCAGGCTGGTAGCCGCCCTTCCACCCCGCCGGATCCGAAGCCGGGTTCGACGTGTCGACCGGCGCGGCCTTGTTGACCAGCGCGGTCGCGACGTCGCTCTTGCCCACGTACACGCGCACGGACAGCTGGAGACTGCCGTCCGGGCGGTAGAAGAAGCACGTCGGATGCGGCTCGTCGTCGGACACGCTGACCTTGGTGACGTGCTGTCCGTTCGCGTCCTGCACCGTCTCGTTCGACAGGTACGGGCACTCCGCGGTGCGCGCGGGCTGCGGATCGGGCGGCAGCCCCGCGGACGCCGACGCGGAACTCGCCGGCGCCGAAGACGGAGTCTCCTTCGCCGGGCTCGACGGGTTGCAGCCGGCGAGCAGGACCAGGGCTGGGGCGAGAACGAGAAGTCGGCGCATGGCGGGCACAGTCAACCATGCCCGGTGAAGTCCGTGCGAAGGCGGCGCGTGCGACGATTGCCCCGGATTCCGCTCAGCCCGGGGAGGTCGCGGACGTGCTCACGCCCGAGCAGTACCTGCAGGTGGTCGCCGAACGCGTGGTGCGCAGCGGCGGCAGGCTCAACACCGTCCAGATCGGACCGGTGACCGCCGCGGTCGGCCTGTTCACCGAGTCGATCATGTTGTCCACGATGAACTACTGCGTCGTGGCCGGTGCTTATCCCGAGGTCGACGCGGCGACACTGCAGCAGTTCACCGGCATGGCCACCCAGCACGCCCGCGCCAACGTGCAGGGCACGATCGGCTGGACCGCCGGGTCGGTGGTGATCTGCGGGCTCGTCGGACGCGTGCACCCGGACGCCGCGCAACTGGCGAGCGCGAAGACGAGCAACCAGTTCGGCGGCGAAACGCGGATGGTCGCGGTGGATCCGTACGCGGGCGCGACGTACGCGTTCACCGGCGGGAAGCTCTGGGGCGCGGCGATGCACGGTGCGATCAACGCGAAGCTGACGTTCTGTTTCCCGCAGCCCGCCGAGGCTTTCCAGCAGGTGCAGTGGCAGCAGCAACAGGCCGCTTACCAGCAGCCCCCGCAATCGGGACCCGGCGGTTTCCCCGGGCAGATTCCGCAGGGGCCGATGCCGCAGACTTCTCCCCCGCCCGCCGCGGGTCCGGCCGGGCCGCAGCCGCCGCATTACCCGCCGCCGGGGCAACCGCCGTACGGTCGGTGACATGGTTTCGTTGCGCGGCTGGCAGTCGTTCCCCGAACAGCTCCCGGACTTCGACCCGGACCGCACCCCGGAAACGCCCGAGGAGCTGTTCCTCGCTTGGCTGACCGAAGCCGGCGACCACGTGCTGGCCCCGCACGCGGTCACTCTGTCCACAGTGGACGCCGACGGCGCACCGGACGCTCGCGTGGTCATCCTGAAGAACGTCGACGAGGACGGCTGGGCGATCGCGACCAGCTCGGAAAGCCCGAAGGGCCAGCAGCTGACGGCGAACCCGCGGGCGGCGTTGACGTTCTTCTGGCCCGGTCGCGGACGACAGGTGCGCGTGCGCGGTCTGGTGGTCCCGGCCGCGGCCGAGGTGTCCACCGACGACTTTCTCGCTCGTCCGCCTGCGTCGCGGGCCGAGGCGTACGTCGGGCATCAGTCGGAGGTGCTGTCCGACCCGGCGAAGCTGGTCGAAGCCGCCGAGGCAGCGGCGGAGTGGGTGGCGGAAAACCCGGACGCGGCACCGGAAACGTGGACGCGCTACCTGATCCAGCCGGAATCGGTGGAGTTCTGGCAGGCCTCGCACGACCGGCGGCACGTCCGGGTCCGCTACCGCCGCGAACCCGCGGGCTGGGTCCGCGAACGGCTCTGGCCCTAGAGCCGGGAGTTGGCGCGCAGCTTGGAGATCGCGCCGACGGTGGCGTAGCCGCGCCACTCCAGCGAGGCCATCGGAGAGAAGCTGGCGAAGTCGACCGTCCAGCCGCCGTCGGGCTGCTGGCCCTGTTCCAGCCGGGTCAGGTCCGCCTCGACCGCTTCCGGGGCGAACAGCCGCCGGGACGGGCCGGGCACCGGGCTGAAGTCCAGCGGGCGCAGCACCTCGCCCTCGGAGCCGCCCTGCACCGGGACGATTCCGCTCTCCGGCAGGAACTTCCCCAGCTTCGTCAGGAGTTCGTCGGCCTCCGGGTACCGGTCGTACGCGGCGTCGAGCAGGTGGATCGCGAAGCTCAACTCGATGACGTGCGGCATCTCGTCGAGGTCCCGGATCGCGCGCAGGCACGTCTCGGTCGCCCGCGCGAGCCACGGATGGGCCGCGACCGCCTCGTCGTGTTCGGCGACCCGCCACGCCGCCGACGTGACGAACGCGGTGCTCTGCAACGAGAACGCCGTCGGGTCGGCTCCGGTCCAAAAGGGAGCGCACGCGGTCGGGTCGGCGACCGGGAACGCGAACGGCAGCCCGCCGTCGGCGAACGACACCGACTCCAGCCAGTCGCACAGCTGCACCGCGTGCGGCGTGGTCACCGGCGCGATGTCGCCGAACATCTCGAACGCGTGCAGCGCGCCGCCCGGCTGGCTTTCCGGCGCGCGCAGGTCCGGCTCCAGGCCCCAGCCGTAGCCGCCGTCCGGATTCCGGTAGGCCGCGACCGCCGCGAGCACCTCCTCGGCTCGGCCGTTTCCTTCCAGCAACTCGAACCGCCGCTGGTCCAGCAACCGGCCGTGCCCGGCGAGGAACGGGGCGACGGCCTCCAATTTCACAGTCACCCGGAAACCGTCGCACGTGCCCGGCGCGGCGGTCTTGAACGAATCGGCCACCAGCCCGAAAGAGCGGATTACTGGGACCGCGGCGATCGTCATGGCACGATTTCGGGGTGACCAGCAAGCCGGACGACGCGCAGCGATTGGCCGATCTCGCACGGTTGCGCCGGGTGCGCGACCGGATCGACCGCGAGTACGCGCGTCCCCTGGACGTCGAGGCGCTCGCGCGGAGCGTCAACGTGTCCGCCGGGCACCTCAGCCGGCAATTCCGCGCCGCTTACGGAGAGTCGCCGTATTCGTATCTGATGACCCGTCGCATCGAGCGCGCGATGGCGCTGCTCCGCCGAGGCGACCTGAGCGTCACCGAGGTGTGTTTCGAGGTCGGCTTTTCGTCGCTGGGGACGTTCAGCACGCGGTTCACCGAGCTGGTCGGGAAGCCGCCAAGCGTTTACCGCCAGGAGGAGACCGGGGCGACCGAGGGCATGGCGCCGTGCGTCGCGAAACAGGTCACGCGACCGATCAGGAATCGAGAAGCACCCCCTTCGGCGCGAACCTAGTGTGATCGGCATGGAGATGACCATTCACGCGAGCTTCCTCCCGCACACCGATCCGGAAGCGACGCTGACCTTCTACCGCGACGTCCTCGGCTTCGAGGTGCGCAACAACGTCAAGTACGGGGACATGGCCTGGATTACCGTCGGCCCGCCCGGACAGCCGGACACCTCGGTCGTGCTGCAGCCGGTCGCCGCGTTCCCCGGCCTCACCGACGACGAACGCCGGATGATCGCCGAAATGATGGCCAAGGGCACCTACGCCGCACTGAACCTGGCCACCAAGGACGTCGACGCGACCTTCAACCGGTTGCAGGCCAGCGACGCCGAGGTCGTGCAGGAGCCGACGGACCAGCCCTACGGCGTCCGCGACTGCTCGTTCCGCGACCCGGCCGGGAACCTGATCCGCATCCAGCAAGCGAGCTGAAGAAGTCCGAGCCGGACCTCTGGGGAAGAACAAGGAGAGACGATGACGAAGGCCAAGGGGAAGCCCGCGCCGGAGCACGCCGCAGACAGCCATGACCTGATCCGCGTGCAGGGCGCCCGCGTGAACAACCTCAAGGACGTCAGCGTCGAACTCCCGAAGCGCCGGTTGACGGTGTTCACCGGGGTGTCCGGCTCGGGCAAAAGCTCGCTCGTGTTCAGCACCATCGCGGCGGAATCGCAGCGGCTGATCAACGAGACCTACAGCAGTTTCGTGCAAGGCTTCATGCCCACGCTGGCCCGGCCCGAGGTCGACGTGCTCGACGGGCTGACCACCGCGATCATCGTCGACCAGCAGCGGATGGGGGCCGATCCGCGCTCGACGGTCGGCACCGCCACCGACGCCAACGCGATGCTGCGGATCCTGTTCAGCAGGCTCGCTGTGCCGCACATCGGGTCGTCGCAGGCGTTCTCGTTCAACGTCGCGTCGGTCAGCGGCGCGGGCGCGGTCACCGTGCGGCGCGCCGGGAAGGAGATCAAGGAGCGGCGCAGCTTCAGCATCACCGGCGGCATGTGCCCGCGCTGCGAGGGCCGCGGTTCGATCAACGACATCGACCTCGCCCAGCTGTACGACGACACCAAGTCGCTCGACGACGGCGCGCTCACCATCCCCGGCTACACCCCGGGCGGGTGGAACTACCGGCTCTACACCGGTTCCGGTCTGGTCGACCCGAGCAAGCCGATCCGCAAGTACACCAAGCGCGAGCTGCAGGACTTCCTGTACAAGGAACCGACGCGGATGAAGATCGAAGGCATCAACATGACCTACGAGGGTCTGGTGCTGAGGATCCAGAAGTCGTATCTGTCCAAGGACGTCGAGGCGATGCAGCCGCACATCCGCGCGTTCGTGGACCGGGCGGTCACCTTCGCGACCTGCCCGGAATGCGACGGGACGCGGCTGAGCGAGCTGGCTCGGTCAGCCAAGATCGACGGGATGAGCATCGCCGACGTGTGCGCGATGCAGATCAGCGATCTCGCCGATTGGGTCGGGAAGCTGTCCGAACCGTCGGTCGCGCCGTTGCTGAAGTCGCTGCACGAGACGCTCGAATCGTTTGTCGAGATCGGGCTCGGCTACCTGTCGCTGGACCGGCCGGCGGGCACGCTGTCCGGCGGCGAGGCGCAGCGGGTGAAGATGGTGCGGCATCTCGGATCGTCGCTCACCGACGTCACGTATGTCTTCGACGAACCCACCATCGGCCTGCATCCGCACGATATCCAGCGGATGAACGACCTGCTGCTCCGGTTGCGGGACAAGGGAAACACCGTCCTCGTCGTGGAGCACAAGCCGGAGGCGATCGCGATCGCCGACCACGTGGTCGACCTCGGGCCGGGCGCGGGCACGAACGGCGGCACGGTGTGTTTCGAGGGCACTGTGGACGGTCTGCGCGCGAGCAAGACGTTGACGGGCAAGCACTTGGACGACCGCGCGTCGCTCAAGCCGTCGGTGCGGGAGCGCACGGGCGTGCTGGAAATCCGCGGCGCGAACACGCACAACCTGCAGGACGTCGACGTCGACATCCCGCTCGGCGTGCTGTGCGTGATCACCGGTGTCGCCGGGTCGGGCAAGAGCTCGCTGATCCACGGGTCCATCCGGGAATCGGACGACGTCGTGTCCGTGGACCAGGCCCCGATCCGCGGTTCGCGGCGGAGCAACCCGGCGACGTACACCGGGCTGCTGGAACCGATCCGCAAGGCTTTCGCCAAGGCCAACAACGTGAAGCCGGCGCTGTTCAGCGCCAACTCCGAGGGCGCGTGCCCGAACTGCAACGGCAACGGCGTGATCTACACCGACCTCGGGATGATGGCCGGGGTGGCCACCACCTGCGAGGTCTGCGAGGGCAAGCGGTTCGACGCCTCGGTGCTGGAGTACCACTTCGGCGGCCGGGACATCAGCGAGGTGCTCGCGATGTCGGTCGCCCAGGCCACCGCCTTCTTCGCCGACGGCGACGCGAAAACCCCGGCCGCGCACCGGATTCTCGAGCGGATGGAGCAGGTCGGGCTCGGCTACCTGACCCTCGGCCAGCCGCTGACCACGCTGTCCGGCGGCGAGCGGCAACGGCTGAAGCTGGCGACGCACATGGGATCGAACGGCGGCGTGTACATCCTCGACGAGCCGACCACCGGCCTGCACCTCGCCGACGTGGAACAGCTGCTCGGGCTGCTGGACCACCTCGTTGAATCGGGCAAGTCGGTGATCGTCATCGAGCACCACCAGGCCGTGATGGCGCACGCCGACTGGATCATCGACCTCGGTCCCGGCGCCGGCCACGACGGCGGCCAGGTGGTCTTCGAGGGGACGCCCGCCGAACTGGTGAAGAAGAAGCGGACGCTGACCGGGAAGCACCTGGCCGCCTACGTCGGCTAGCTGAGATCGAGCGGCGGCCGCCGGTCCGTCCAGGGAAGTGCCTGCTCCAGGGTGCGGGAAACCTGCAACAACAGGTCTTCCCGCCAGGGCGCGGCGACCAACTGGACGCCGACCGGCAGGCCGCTGGCCTCGTCGTGGTGCAGCGGAAGCGAGATCGCGGGCTGGCCGGTCACGTTGAACAACGACGTGAAGACACCCATCGGATACGCGGCCATCACGGGGTTTCCGCTCGCTCGCCACGCGCCGACCTTCGGCGGGAGGCAGGCCATGGTCGGCGTGATCAGCAGGTCGAAGCTGTCGGTGAAGGCCTCGACAATGCGTCGCGACAGCACCTGGGTCTTGTGCACGCTCTCCGTGTAAGCCCAGGAATCGACCGACTTCGCGGCTTCGCGCTGGGCCCGGTTGTGCGGTTCGACGCGATCCGGGTCGACCAGCGGGATGCCTGCGCTGGCGACGTTCCAGACCTTCATGAACGTCGAGATCAGCTCCTCTGAGGTGGGCAGCGGAAGCGGTTTGTCGACGATCTGGTGTCCGGCTTCTTCCAGCGCGCGGAGGGTTTTGTCGACCGCGGTCAGGCACGCCGGGTCGACGGTGATGCCGTCGATGAGCGAGGTCGTGAGGACACCGATCCGCAGGCCAGTCGGCGGTTCTTTGGTCAACGCTTTCGCGAGCGACCGCGTGGGCGTCGGCTGCGACCACCACGCGCCGGGGTCGTGCCGCGCGATGACGTCCAGCACCGCGGCGGTGTCGACGAGCGTCCGGCTCACGACGCCGCTGGTCGCGAAGCCTTCGACCTCCACCACGGCGTTCGTGATCAGGCCGCGGGTCGGCTTGAGTCCGACGAGCCCGGTGCACGACGCCGGAATGCGGATCGAGCCGCCGCCGTCCTCCGCGTGCGCGACCGGGGCCATTCCGGCGATGACGGAGATCCCGGCCCCGCTGGACGAACCGCCGGGCGTGCGGTCCGGGTCCCACGGGTTGCGCGAGATGCCCTGCGCCTCGCTTTCGGTGAACGGCACCGCGCCGAATTCCGACGTCGTGGTCTTGCCGAGCGGGAGGAAACCGGCGTCGACGAAGCGCTGCACAAGCGGATCCGACTTCGGCTGCGGGGAACGGTCGGTGGCCAGCGAGCCGTACGTGGTCGGCCAGCCTGCGACGTTGGCGAGATCCTTGATCGGCAACGGAATCCCGTGGAACGGCGGCAGGTCCTCCGGCGGGCACTGGACCACCGCGTCGGCGGCGGCTTTCGCGGCGGCGCGGACCTCGTCGTCGGCGCGGAAGCAGAAGGCGTTGAACTTCGGGTCCAGCGCGGCGATGCGGTCGAGGTAGCAGTCGGCGACCTCGACCGGGCTCACCTCCTTCGCGCGGATGGCGGCGGCGAGTTCGACGGCGGAACTGAACGGATTGACCATGACGGATCCCCTTTCCGATACCTCGTTCAGCCTGGTCGGGGCGGTGGTGGCCGGTCTTGGAGAAATGTCGCGCGGCTGGTTTTCTCCTACGATGGCGGCATGCGACCAGCCGAGTGGGCTCGCGACGGAGCGGCGGTGTGGGGCATCGCCGTGCCGCATCGGCCGAGCCGGCTGCCGGGTGTCCAGATGGCCGGGTTCGTCGGCGACACCGTCGACCTGGTCGACCTGACGGTGGTCCCGTATCCGGCGGTCACGCTGTTCGTCAATCTTCGCGAACGACTGTTGGTCAACGACGTCGCTCGCGGCAGCGTCGTCGCTGGGCTCGCTCCGCAGGGGATGCGTGTGCGCGGGCAGGACATCGAATGCATGCAGATCCGGCTGTCCCCTGGGGTCGCGCACGCGGTGCTCGGGACGGATCTCAGCGGCGAGGTCGTGTCCCTCGAGGACGTCTGGCCTACTGAGCTGCCCGACCGGCTGCGCGCCCTCGACTCCTGGAACGACCGGTTTGCGCTGGTAGAAGCGTCTTTAGGGGCGCGGTACGAGTCCGGCCGCACGGTCGACCCGGAGGTCGCCTTCGCCTGGCAGCGGATGGATGCGCGCCACGGTCAGGTGCGGATCGAGCAGTTGGCCGACGAAACCGGCTGGAGCCGGAAACGGCTGTGGTCCCGCTTCCGCGGCCAGCTCGGACTCAGCCCGAAGCGCGCCGCGCAACTGGTCCGATTCGACCACGCGGTACACCGGCTAGCCGCAGGCGAAAGCCCGGCTTCAGTAGCCGCGGACAGCGGATATGTCGACCAGTCGCACCTGCACCACGAGGTCAAAGCCTTCGCCGGAGTCACCCCCGCGGCCGCCGCGAACGCGCCATGGCTCGCGGTCGACGAAGTGGCCTGGTCCCGCCCCCACTGCGCGAACGGGTGATCGCACCGGCATGATCGCGGAGTGACTTCCCTCCGGCCCCCCGCTGTCGCGCTGCGCCGGTGGCTAGACGACGTCGGCAGCCGCCGGCAGGTGGTATTCGCGCTGGTCATCGCCTCAGTGGCGGTGGCAGCGGCGATACTCTGGCTCGTCTGCACGATGTGGCCGCTCGACCTGGAGATCTACCGCTCCGGCGCGCGGGCGCTGGCGCAGGGCGAGGACGTCTACGGCCCGCTCCCGCCGACCCGCGCCGGGCTGATCCTGCCGTTCATCTACCCGCCGTTCGCGGCCGTCGTGTTCCTGGTGTTCGCCGCGATGCCGCTGCCGCTGGGCGCGATCTTGATGCTCGTCGTCTCGCTGGCGGCGCTATGCGGGACCGTCTACGTCGTGGTCCGGCCGCACTCCCGGCGGCGGACCGCGTTGCTGGCCGCGCTGCTGATCGGCGCTGGGTCGCTGGCCTTCGAACCGGTCCGCGAAACGTTGTGGTTCGGGCAAATCAACCTGATCCTGATGGCGCTCGTGGTGATCGACTGCCTCGGCCCTCGCACGCGGCTCCCACGCGGCGTCCTGCTCGGTCTTGCCGCCGCCATGAAGATCACCCCGGCCGGTTTTCTGCTGTTCTTCCTGCTGAAAAAGGACTTTCGCGCGGTCGTGACCACGGTCGTCACCTTTGTGCTCGCCGGCGTGGCCGGGTTCGTGATCGCACCGGAAGCGTCGATGAAGTACTGGTTCGGCGGCGGGCTGACCGGCGCGTCCGGGATGAGCGGGTCGATTTTCGCGACAAACCAGACCATCCAGGGCGCGGTGCACCGGTTCGGACTTCCGGACACTCCGACGCTGATCCTGGTCGCAGTGCTGACCTTGGCCGCGCTCGCGCTGACCATTCCGGCGATGCTGCGCGCCGATCCGCCGATGGCGTTCCTGCTCAACACGGCCGCGATCCTGGTGTGCTCGCCGATTTCGTGGTCGCACCACTGGGTGTGGATCGTGCCCGCGATCGTGCTGTTCGCCGCTCGCGCCCACACGCGGATCGCGGTCGCCGGTTTGGCCGCCGTGGCCGCGATTTTCGTGATCGCACCGCATTCGTGGCTGCCGAAGAACGGGTACCTGGAGCTGTCCTGGGGCCCCGTCGAGCACCTGATCGGCAACAGCTATTTGCTGCTGGCGCTGGGATTCCTCGGCTGGCAGTTCTCTTCGACGCGCCGTCAGACCGCCGCGGTCTGAGCCAGCAACGGCTCCGGAAGCCGGTCTGCGTGGAGGACGTGCAACGTGCTGACCGCCCGGGTGAGCGCGACGTACAACCGTTGCAGCCCACGCTCTTCCGCCGCCACAATGCGCGCCGGTTCGACCACCAGGACCGTGTCGTACTCCAGCCCCTTCGCCAAACTCACCGGCGCCAGCGTGATCCGCGCTGTTCCCTCGGTGCCCAGCACCGCGTGGTCCAACCCGCGTTCGGCGAGGGCCTGGCTTAACTCCGGAACATCCGCGTCCGCTGCCAACAGCCCGATCGACCCTTCTTGGCTGAGCGCCTTGGCACAAGCGTCGGCCGCGGCGGCGACCGTCTCGTCCGTTTCGGTCAGGTGCAAGGCATCCGCGGAATGCCGGAAGGACGTGGGACTGCGCAGCTCCGGCGCGATGTGCGGAAGCAGCCGAGCCGCGAAATCGAGAACATCCGCCGGAACGCGGTAGCCGTGCGTGAGTTCCTCGATCCGCCCGCCGGGCCGGTCAAGATGGGTCAGCACGGTGGTCCACTCACGGACCGCGGACGGACTGGTCGCCTGTGCGACATCGCCGAGAACCGTGCACGCCCCCGCCAATCTGCGCGCGATCGCCCGCAGATGCATCGGGCTGAGGTCCTGCGCCTCGTCCACCACGACGTGCCCGAGTTTCGCCGGACGCTCGACCAGCGCCGCGGCCTCGTCCAGCAACGCCAGATCGAGCGTCGACCAGGTCATCGCCTTACGACTGCGCGGCCTTGGCCGGATCAGCGCTTCCTGCTCCTCAGCGGTCAGGATCCCTTCGGCCGCTTCAGCAAGCGTCATTCGGTCCGTAAGCAGGTCATAGACCAACCGCGCAGGCTCAACCGCAGGCCACATGTCGCGGACCGCCTTGGTGATCGCGGCATTGCGGCGGAGCTGATGCAGCGTCGCGCTCGTGCCGCCGGAGCGCTCCATCTCGCGCAAGACCCGATGCGCGAGCCGCTGGGCCAGCAATTCGCGCCCCGCGCTGTAATCCGCGCCGCGACTGAGGATTTCGGTCAATTCCTCGGCGATGTCCTCGGGATACAACCGCCAGGTCCGGTGCTGATACTTGACTTCGAGCGTCCGATCGACCGGCCGGATCCGCGCCCACAGATGCCTCCGGACGACCTCCGCCATCCGGACGTCACCCTTGATCCGCGCCGTCCGCGGATTGTCAATGTGCTCGGCCGGATGCCCCGCCCCGGTCAATTCGTCAATCGTGGCCTGGGAAACCGCCACCTCGCCGAGCGCGGGAAGCACGCCCGCGATGTAAGCGAGAAACGACCGGTTCGGCCCGATCACCGCGACCCCGCCGGCCTTCTGCAGCCGCACCCGCTCGGTGTAGAGCAGATACGCGAGCCGATGCAGCCCCACCGCCGTCTTACCCGTCCCCGGCGCGCCCTGAATGCACAGCGTCCGATCGACCGGTGCCCGAACCAACCGCATCTGATCCGGCTGAATCGTGGCGACGATGTCCCGCATCGGCCCCTGCCGAGGCCGCTCAATTTCCGCGGTGAGCAGCCGATTCGCCGAGGAGCCAGGCCGATCGAGCGGCTCGTCCTCGAACGCGCTGAGCACCCCGGCCTGGTCGAAGCCGTACCGGCGCCGCACCCGCACGCCCATCGGATGATCGTGATCGGCTTCGTAAAACGCCCTGGCGAGCGGCGCCCGCCAATCGATCACCAGCGGTTCGCCATCGTCGTCGCGGATTCCTCTGCGCCCCAGGTAAACCAGGTCATGCCGCAGCGACCGAGTATGCGATCCACGGGCAGCCTCGTAGACCTCGCCCGGCGGATAGTCGAGCCGGCCGAAGAAGAGCGGCGCCTCGTCGATATCCGCTAGCTCCTCGGCGATCTCGGTGCGAAACTGCCTGAGGACGTGGTTGAAGTACTTGTCGTCGACCGCGTCGCCCTCGCCCATCCCCGTCGCGATCGCGGTCTTGATCTCCTCCCGCATGCGGTCCAGTTCTGCGTGACAGGCCTGGAGATACTCGCGCTCCGCCCGGATCTCTGGTTCCACTCCCTGCCCCCTGATTATTGACTAAGTTAAATATACAACTCAGTCAAGTTTTTATCCGGGTTCGAGTTCCAGCTAGGCTGACGCCCGTGTCAGGACTGCGCGAGCGCAAACGCCGCCGCACGAGGGAAACCATCGCCTCGGCGGCGCTGCGGCTGTTCCGGGAATCCGGCTTCGACGGGGTCTCGGTAGCCGACATCGCCGCGGCGGCCGAGATCTCGAAGCCGACGCTGTTCGCGTACTTCCCGACGAAGGAAGACCTGGTCATCCACCAGTTCGCCGACGACAACGGCCCCGCGGAAATCGTCCGCGCGCGGCCAGACGGGGTGTCGGCTCTGTCTGCTTTGGAACGGTCTTTCCTGGACCGCCTGGCCGAACGCGACCCGCTGACCGGCCTGAACGACTCACCGGACGCCATCACCTGCCACACCCTGCTGTATTCAACGCCGGCGCTGCTGGCTCGGCTTGCCACGTACCTGCTGGAGAAGGAGCAGGAGCTGGTGGAGGAGCTGCAGGCTTCGTGTGGAGTTTCGGACGAGTTCACCGCGCGGCTGGTGGCGGCGCAGATCTTCGGGGCGCAGCGGATCTTGGGGTTTCACAATGCCCGGGAGATTCGTGGTGGTCGGAGCGCCGATGAGACGTACCCGGACGCTGTGGCACGAGCGGAGGCGGCTTATCGGGTGTTGCGGGAGGGGCTGTGCTCGGTGCTGGGTCAGTCTGCGAGCCATTCGTAAGAGAGCCGGTAGCGATCAGCGGCGAGGACCATGTCGTTGACCTCCAGCGGTAGGCCGTCCTCGTGCGGGCGATTCGGGTGACCGTCAGGACGGGTGTTCCTTCGGAGAGGTGCAGAATCGCCGCCTCGTCCGGGGTCGGCATCCGCGAGAAACGCGCCCCGGTTCGCCGCCCGGGCCGCGCGCGACAGTCTGGACTGGGAGCTGCGATGGATGGCGTCGGCGGGCGGTACGAAATCGGCCAGGCACCCATCTTCGCCTTGCTGCCCAGCGCGCGAAAAGGGCCAGGCCCCGGAAGGCCTGGCCCTGCTTCCTCAGCGGCGTAGCTCAGTTCTGGTCCGGATTGTCGATCGGCGCGCCGTTGTATCCAGTCCCCTGGTCCTGCGCGGTCGGCGGGTCAATCGGCATCCCGTTGTACCCCGTGCCCTGGTCCTGCGCCGTGGGCGGATCGATCGGAACACCGTGGTACCCAGTGCCCTGCTCCTGCGGGTCCGGAGTGTTCTCGTCCTTCGGCGGAGTCGTGTGCATCTTGAGACCGTCCTTCGCGCAACGGATCTCGTGCGTGCCCTCCGCGCCGGTGTCGGTCAGGCACTGCCAGCCCTGGACCGTCAGCATGTAGTTGGATCCGACGGCCTTGTCGATATTGTCGAAGTATTCGGTCATGACATTGAACGCCTCAGTGCATCCAACGGTACCGGCTTTGGTTGCGTCCGCGATCAAATCAACCTTGCGCGGCCCGACAGTTCCGCCGTGCGTACTGCAATTAACGTCCTCCGAGCCGGCCCCGCCACCGCCGCTGCCGCCCTTTTTGACCGGCGCATTCGGTTGCTGCGCTTGGCTCTTCGCCGCGACGTTGACCGGGGCGGATTGGTTGCTCGCCGGGGCTGCCGAATTTTGGCCAGAGCACGCGGAAAGCAGTGCGACCGCGCCGAGAGCCGCTCCGACGGTGGCCAATTTGACAGTCTTCATGAGCATTTCAATTCTCCCCTGACCCGCTCTTGGCTTTCCCTTTGCCTATAGAGACGCACACCGCCGGAGGGGGTTGCGAAGAAATTCCGCCGGACTTCCCCGGCAGGGAAACTCAGCCCCAAAAGCGCACTTCAGGGAACCGCGGCGACGGCCCGTCCAGCAGCGGCTGGTGCACCCCGCGCAGGTGCTGGTCGAGGAACGCCGTCAGGTACGCCTCGCCGACCCGGAGCCCCCGCGACGGATCGATCTCGACCCCCGGCAACGGCATCCCCGCCTGCTGAAAGAGCAGCAGTTCATCGGTGAACATGCTGTGGTCGCCATGCCAGGCAGCATCGGTGATGTCCCCGATGAGCCCCCGATGTCGAAGTCATCTTCCGGGACGATGGTCAGCCGACGACGTCCGCCAGCCGGGCGACCTCGTCCACGTCATCCGTCACCGGCACAAAAATCAGCTCGTCCACACCCAGCTCAGCGAAATCCGCAATAGATTTCCGCACCGTCTCCGGAGACACGCAAGGCACCACACTGTCCGCGACTTCCTTCGGAGCCAACCGATAGAAGTCCCGCACATTCGCCAGCCCAGCGTCGACGTCCCCCAACACGAAGTAGGCCAACGAAACCAGCTGCGGCACCCCGTCCCGACCACCCTCGATCCAGGCACGTTTCGCCGCCTCGAACCGAGGCGCGCTTGCCGCCACCGAGCCCGAACCGGCGATGTAACCCGTGCCCCACCGCACCATTCGCTGCAACGCCTGCTCGGTATAGCCGCCGAACAACATCGGCACCTGCCGCGTCCCGCTCGGTACCGCCGCGTTCTCCCCGACCGGTTTGCCACCCCACACTTCGCGGTAAATCTCCAGGTCAGCATCGAATCGCGCACCGCGGCCACGCGCCCCGAGCCCCGGCACGGTGAACTCCTCTTCCCGAAGCCCCACGCCGACTCCGAACGTCAACCGATGCCCGGAAACGCCGTCGATACTCGCGATTTCCTTGGCCAGCAACGCAGCCGGCCACGTCGGCGCGAGCAACACGCCGCTGAGCAGCCCGATCCGCTCGGTCGCCCCAGCAGCGGCCGCCAGCGAAACCGTGTCGCTCACCCCCGGATACGCGTACCGGCCGATCGTCGCCAGCGAGGAAAAGCCCGCCTCCTCCGCCCGCACCGCCCACCGCGGCACGACCGTGGGGTCGACGTCGCGCACTTGATTCGGAAGTCCTATGCCGATCCGCACCAGATGATCCTCTCGAGCTGTTGCCTGACTCAGCGCTGAATGACAGCATGCTGTCATGTCCGACAAGCTAGCGATACGACAGCATGCTGTCAAGAAGGCCTGCGACGCCTACAACGACCTGATGGACGAGGTCATCCGGCTCTCCGACGTCCTGGAAGCAGTCGGCAACGGCATCGCCCGACCGACGGGCCTGAGCGTCGCGCGGTACCAAGTGCTGGCCGCGGTCGAAGAGGAACCCGCTCCGGTCGGGACCATCGCAACGCGGTTAGGCCACACGAGACAAAGCGTCCAACGAGTCGCGGACCTACTGGTCGACGACGACCTGGCCAGCTACCGTCCGAACCCCGCGCACCAACGCGCCAAACTGCTCGAAGTCACCCCGACCGGCCGCGCCGCTTTGCACCGAATGCAAGCGGCGTACGACGACCTGGCCCTGCGCACCACCGACGGCCTAGACCTGGAACGGCTGGAATTGGCCCGGCAGACGCTCGTCGAACTGCAGCACCGATTGAAATCCGAACTGCCCTCCTGATCACTAAGCTGGCGTCTCCGGACGCCAAGGAGAAACCGCTGATGCGTAAGCGAAAGACGCTGCCGAAGAACTTCGGCGAGATGCTGACATCCGCGTCGCTCGCCGAACTCCAGGCGGTGTTCGGCCGCACCGAACTGGACGCTCGCGGCGGATACGGCAAGGAAACGGCGATCGGATACGTCGACTGCCCGGACGAACTCATCGTCTGGCTAGTCGACCAGGGCCTCGACGTCGACGCGGCCAACCAGTACGGCGAAACTCCACTGTGGACTCGAGCGGCGAGAGGCGAAGCAGCACAGATCCCGCTGCTTCTTTCTCTCGGCGCTGACCTCGAACGGCCACGCGGCCACAACGGCACCCCACTGCACGGCGCGGCCAGCCGACAGCGGCCGGAAACCGTACGAGTGCTGATCGAACACGGCGCGAACGTCCACGCCACGATCGACGGCAAGCCAAACCTCACGCCGCTCCTGTTCGGCCTGCGGCACACCGAGAACATCGGGATCGCGGACATGGCAGAAACTGCCTCGCTTCTCCTCCAAGCCGGCGCACCCGTAACGGACGTAGCGCGAGATCTGGTCCGCCGGATCGGCACCACCTTCGAGTTCCACCGCAAGGGTTTCAACCGCGACCTCCTCGACGCGACCGACGCCGGGCTGCAGGAGTTGTACCGATTATTCGACGTCGAACCGGTCCCACCGCGGCTGATCCACGACGGAACCTCCCCGATCACGGTGCCCGACGGCACCTGGCAGAAGCAGCACCAGCAGCTGTGGGAACTGCTCGTCCCGTCCTCCGGCGTGGCGGAAACCGTGCAGGGAGAAGCGATCCGCGTAACGGGAAAAGTCGCCCGCGAGATCCTCGACAACGGCAGCGTGAACTGGGACCGATCCTTCCGCGCCATGATCGACGCACTCCCCGGCTACCTCGCGTCGGGCACCCCGCTGCCCGAACTTCAAGAAGCACAGGCCCTCACCAAGCGCACCCACTCCGGCAACGGAACCGACGAAGAACTGGCCCGGCTGTCCGAACTCGCGGTCGCGTGGGTCCGGCTCAACCCGACCCCGTTGCCGATGACTGCACCCAGCTACGGCCGTTAGCCGGACAGCCCCGCACAGACAAAGCTATGCGACGGTTGATTCCTTCGCGGACGGTCCCAGCGAAAGACTGCGCACCATCCGATACCGCCGAAACCCGCTGCCGCGCACTCCCGGAAACTCCTGCACCTTCCGCCACTCGTCAGACACCCCGACCGTCCCCCGGCCGGACAGCGCCAACGCGTCTCGATGCGACTGTTCGTCAGTCCACTCCGCATAGTTGAGCACCCGAGTCCCGTCGGTGCTGACATGGAAGTGCCCAGAGATCCCGCCAGGCGCAGGCGTTTCTTCGCTGCCCAACGCGCCGAACACGGTGTCCACCCAACGCCGCTGCCGCCGCGCGTCAGCACCGTCGAACTCGACACTCACGACGACAATGCACCCCGGAACCGCCGAATCCTCCCGGATTCCGCTGCGGTACAACCGGTACTCAACGGGATCACCTCCAGAAACCCGACCCACGAACCTGGGGTCGGCTGTTCCCTCCGCCCACTGGGTGTAGACCAGCGACGCCTCGCCGTCGGTACTGTCCAACGCACTGAACGAAATCAGGCCCACAGGCCACGGCTCGTTTTCCAGCTCCGCAAGCACATTCGCCGCCCCGACGGCTGTCTCGGCGACCAGTACAGTGCCAACATCCTGGCGAGCAAGGTCAGGACGCGCGACTTGGTTGACAGTCATGAATCTTCGGTATCCCTTCGAGTTCAGCGATGACTCCCGAAGGATGGAACTTCAAGGGAAGTTGAAGTCAAGCCAGCGGCCGGATGCAGCACCGAAGTCGCGGGCAAAGCTAGCTCCGGTACAGCCAAGGGAGCTGAGCGCCGACACCGGCGACAAGGCCAAACAGGACGAATTGACGGTTCGCGTCGAGTCGTACGACAACGCGGACGGCGCGACCTACGCCAACCACGCGACCTGCCACCCGCGCGTCGCCAGCCCCGCTGGTCACGATGTCGGCCTTCCGGAGCGAGGACTACCAGGAGCCAGCGCTCAACCAGGTGTTCGGCGGTGCCGTCCTGAAGATCATCGACCGGTCGAAGCAGCTTCCATAGCGCGCCTGAAACGCAACAATCCCCGCTCGGCGCTGCCCGAACGGGGATCCCGAAGTGGACCTGAGGGGAATCGAACCCCTGACCCCCGCCTTGCAAATGTCCGAACTCACATCGAGGCAGCCCAGGCACATCTTCACAGGTCGCCTACCAGCAGGTTTAGTACGGGTTTTCCCCCTATTCCCCCCGACTGTCCGTTGGATCGGGCACGCGAGGGGCACGAGGCCGACAGTCAGTTGATTTACAGCAAAACAAACGCGACGCGCTGACCAGCGGTTTTGCGTCGATCTGTCGCTGTGCGGCCAAATAGCCCTGTTGCTTAGAACCAGCTGCCGCCTTCCTGCTTGAGCTGGCTGGTTGGCACTTCCTCCGTGTAGCCGTTGTCGAACTCGACGGTGGCGAAGTCGCCGCCGAAGATGCCGCACCTTGTGGCGGTTACGCGCCCATCCGTTCCGGCCGGCACGCGGGTGAACACTGCGCCTCCGATGGCTGAGCGCGCGGATACCTGGTCATCCGTGCTGAAGCGTTCCGGCTGCTCCTCAGTCCACCGCCACGAGCGCGGTCCGGCATCACGGTGAGCTGCGGGAGCTGGTTCCGATGCGCCACCCGGCTCGATTCGGTCGGGCATTGAGCCTCGATAGATCCCAACGTTGTCGAAGCCACTGGCGTAGCCAGCAGGTGCTTCGCCACGCGTAGGCGGATCACCTGGTCGCCATGGCGTGAACTCCTGCCACGCGTCGCGGTCGTATTCAGCGGCTCCGTCGTCGCAGTAGCCGCCGGTCGTGCCCTCTGGCCGCCCTGTCATTTGTCGTTCACTCCCCAATCAGCCGGGACTCGTCTAGTGTGCGGATGAGGGATGCACACATGCACGAGGGGAAAGAGTTATGCGCCGTCGAACGCCTGAGTACATCATTGTTGAGCAGGTTTCCCGCCATCGGCGGTGGGTCCTGCCGCTTGTTTGCGCGCTCGGTTCCCTCATCGTTGGATTGAGCGTCAAGTGGGGCGTCGGAGTAAGCGTTTTGCTGGCGATCGGCGCTGCGGTTGTCGTCGTTCTTCTCCGGCCGCAGCGTCGCTTTTAGACAAATTAACCGCCGAGCAGCGAGTCGAGCATTTCTGCGGGCGTTGCGCAGCGAAAACCTGTGTCGTCGTCGCACATGCTGCGCGCGGCATCGTTGAACAGGGATGGCGTGACCCGTTTGAACGGGCTAGTCCAGGCTCCGCCTTTTAGCTCGTAGCGTCCGGGCTTCGTTTCGGTGGAGCACCATTCCCAGACATTTCCGCACATGTCGTACACGCCGTACGGGCTGACGCCGCTCTGGTAGGTATTTACAGCAGTCGTCGATCCGATTCCGTTTTCGCGCACATTGCACTTTGCGGGAGTTGGTTGGTCTCCCCATGGGTAGACGGTGCCACGTGTTCCCCGGCTGGCCTTCTCCCATTCGACTGCGGTCGGCAGGGCCTTTCCTGCCCACTTGGCGTATTCGGCCGCATCCTCCCATGTTACGAAAACCACCGGATGATCGGCGCTCTCTTCGGGTGGGCACTCTCCTTTCCAGTGTGATGGAGGGATATGTCCGCTGGCAGCAACGAATCGCCCGTATTCAGCATTGCTGACGGGATACATGTCGATGTAGTAACTCGGAACCCAAGTCGGCGAGTTGCTCGGACCGGCTAGGTAGATACTCCCCTCGACTCGAACCATTAATGACCCGTCGCGCGGATGCTGCACTTGGGCCTCACCAATCGGTGCGGCGTGGGTCTCCAGCTGAGGCTCGGGAACCAGCGCGTCCGCCGTGGAGAATGAGAATCGTGCCTTTACGTCCGGATCGCTCCGAGTGAAAATGGTGTCAAGGCTTGCTTGGTTGATGGGGCGGGGCGTGATGCCCGCGCCCCTCTCTTCCCACTTGGACACCATTCGTTCACTGACACCGAGGATTGCGGCAAATTCGCGGAGGCTCATTCGCATAGCCTCGCGAAGCACGCGCACCTCGGCACCAGTCCAGCGTTGGACGGTGTTCGCCACTGTCGCCTCCCCTGCAGAAACTCTCCCTGCGTGGCACCCTACCGGCCGAAGGCGGGGAACTAGAGTCGTTCTGCGGGAATGTCCAGGTACAGGGCTCGCAGGTCTGCTAGCAGCTTGTGCTCAACGGGCCATGCAATACCGTCGACCGAAGTAACCGCCCGGATGCCAACCGCTGCATTCGTTGCGAACGCGCCCTCCATGCCGCTCAGGTCGGAGAGCGTGAGCGGCTCGGTCGTCACAGCCTCGTCGGAAGCGCGGTGCAGCAGTGCCATGGTCACGCCGGCCAGTTGCTCCGACCGCGGCCAGATGACCTCTCCTTCGCGGATGAACCCGATGTTCGAGGTAGCGATCTCGGAGATGGTCCCATCCCCGTTTAGGAACAGGACGTCGTCAAACCCTTCGCGCTGAGCTGATCGCCTCAGCTCTAGTGCCCCGAACAGACCGATGTGCTTCACCGCTGGCTTCTCGCGCAGGTAAGACGCAGCTTGCAATCGCAGTGGCGGCGCGATGCCCTCGGCCGCGGGCCGGGTCGTCACGAGCACGGACGGGTCAGCGTCTGTTCCGATTGTGCCCAGGTCAAGGCTCGGGTCGTAGATCGTGACCCGGGCAGTAATCCGCGTGGCGTCCTCGCATGCGAGAGCGTGGAGGACGTACTCGCGAACGCGGTCAGTGTCGAGTTCGACGTCGAATAGCAGACGGCAGTCGCGCGAAAGCCTCTGCAGGTGAAGCGAAAGACCGCGCACGCAGCCGTCCTCGACCAGCATCGACGTGAAGTGTCCGTAGTTGGTAAGTGCAAGGGACTTGAGCTGGTCGAGAGTCGCAGCGCTGCCGTTGAGTTCCATGTTTAGGAGCCTGCCATTCCTCCGTGCGCGTAGGAACCTGCGCGCTCGCCTAGTTCAGTGAAAGTTCAGGGGTGCTGGTTCAGCGTCGGTTCAGCGTGGGTGGCGGTTGTGTCAGTTCTCGGTTCCACTCCGCTGCGGCATCGTTGAACTCAGCAAGGCGGACACCCCGGAAACCCGCCCGGACAAAGGAGAATCCTCATGGCTAAGAACCCCTTCAAGATCGGCGGCGGGTTTCTGCCCAAGGCGATCGGCATACTTGTGGCGGTCGCGCTGGTTGCGCTGGTCATCAAGCACCCCAGCGACGCCTCCTCAGCCGTCAGCAGTGGCATCTCCGCTGGAGGCGACGCGATCGACAGCATCGTCACCTTCTTCCGCGGCTTGGGCCACTGATCCTTCGAGCTGGCTCATTCGCTTCCGCAGCTGTGCAAGCTCCATCTCAACTGCGGTAAGGCGGTCCGTGACACGCCTAGGTTCGAACGCAGCAGAGACATCGTCGGCCACGAAGATCCCGACCGACGCCCGCTTCACGATCCATCCTTCATCTTCGAGCACCTGAAGCGCCTTTTGCACAGTAGCTACCGCAAAACCGGTGGCGGAGACCAGCTCGCGCTGAGTGGGCAGCTTGTCGCCGGGGCGGTACTTCCCCGAGCGAATGTCTTCCCGCAGCCCGGCGGTGACTTCTTCGAACCGGGCTGTGCCGGCCTTGTTTGCACGCATGAGCCGATCCTTCCAGATTGAACTGTCCTGAGCTAGTTCACTCGAACGGCCGATTCCGTTGCGAACTAGTTCGGACTAGTTTGAAATGCATCACAAACGAAAGGAAAACCCCCGATGAGGTCCGCACACATCACCCGCCACATGGCTGAGGCTCAGCTGGACGGCACCGATTTCGACGATGTTTCCGCTGTTCAGGAGGCTTCCGCGTTGGCGTGGGAGCGGGATGAGTTGGCGTGG
>NZ_JBHZAG010000110.1:0-28638 GCF_042754125.1 Amycolatopsis sp. NPDC059235 | reverse complement strand
TGTCAAGGCATCTTTCCCGCCTTGACAAGCACCCCCAGACCGTCAGCACAATCAAGCTTCGGGGTGCCCCACGCAACCACCCGTGCGCAATGTCGCCGCCAGGCGACGAGCCGAACCCCCACCCCCACACATGAAAACAATTCACCCCACAGGAAACACCCGGTAACATCCACCCCTCGATATCACCCCTTATGGGGTATTCCTCCCCAAGTGGATCTAGCTAACCGGCCCAAACGCTCCTAGCATGCCGACCATGGGGACCTTGCCGCCAAGGCGGGTAAATTGATTTCGCTGACCTTCCGGATCCTGGGGCCGCTGGAGGTCATCGCCGAGGGCAGGGCCGTACCGCTGGGCGGCCCGAAGCCCCGCTTGCTGCTGGCCGCACTGGCCCTCCAGCCCAACATCGTCGTATCCACCGAAGCCCTGGTCGAAGTCCTGTGGCCGACCACCGCCCCGCGCTCCGCAGCCGCCAACATCCGCACCTACGTCCACTCCCTCCGCAGACGCCTAGCCGAAACCTCCCCCGACCTAGCCGACCGCATCACGAGCCGAGCCTCCGGCTACCTCCTCACCGTCCCGGAAGACGAACTCGACCACCTCGTCTTCACCCGCTTGGCAACGAAGGCCTGGGAAACCCAAGACCACCCAGAAACCGCCCTGACCCTCCTGGACGAAGCCCACGCCCTCTGGCGAGGCGAAGTACTGGAAGGCCTCCCCCACGACCCGACCTGGGGCCCGACAGTCGCCCGCCTGGACGAACTACGCCTGGCAGTACAAGAACAACGCCTACGCGCCCGGCTAGCCCTGGGCCGCCACAACGAAGTCATCGCCGAACTACGCGCCCTGGTCACCGAACACCCGCTGCGCGAAGAACTCTGGCACCACCTGATCACCGCACTACGCGACGCAGGCCGAACCACCGAAGCCGCGGAAGCGTACGAACTGGTCGAACAAACCCTCGCCGACGAATTGTCCGCGAGCCCCGGCGCAGCGCTCCGCGAACTCCGCACCACCCTCGAAGTCCCGTGCGCCAAAGTCCCGCCGATCTGCCAATTACCCCTCGATCTGCCAGATTTCACCGGCCGCGGCGAAGTGACCCAGCGCCTGGTCGCGAAACTCCGCCGCCACGCCGAAGCGGAACGCCCCGCGATCGTCGTCCTGTCCGGCGCACCGGGAATCGGCAAATCCTCAATCGCAGTACGGGTAGCGCACGCAGTACGCACCGTTTTCCCAGACGGACAGTTGCATGTGGACCTCGCCGGAACCTCGTCGTCCCCGCGCTCCCCGATGAGCGTCCTGGCCGAACTCCTGCGCGCCCTCGGCATCCCGGATTCCGGCCTCCCCCGAGACCTGGCGGAACGCGCCGCACTGCTGCGTTCCCAGCTCGCCGGCCGCCGGATGTGCGTCGTCCTCGACGACGCGGGCAGCGCCGCCCAAGTACGCCCGCTGCTGCCCGGCGCAGGCGCGTGCGCCGTACTCGTCACCAGCCGGATCCGCCTGCCAGACCTGCCCGGCGCAGTCCCGGTGGACGTCGACCTGCTGCCCGAACCGGAAGCCGCCCGTCTGCTGGAAGGCATCGTCGGCCACGACCGGGTAGCCGCCGAACCCGAAGACGCCGCGGCGATCCTGCGCCAGTGCGGACATCTGCCGCTGGCGATCCGCGTCGCCGGCGCCAAGCTCACCCACCGTCCGACCTGGTCCCTGCGCATCCTCGCCGACCGCCTCCACGACGAACACCGCCGCCTCGACGAGCTGCGCGTCGGCGACCTGGCCGTCCGCGCGAGCGTGACCCTGAGCTACGACCTCCTGCCCATGTCCGCCGCCGCGGCCTTCCGCCGGTTAGGCGCACTGGGTCCGGTGCAATTCCCTGCTTGGGCAGTCGCCGCGGTCCTGGGCCGCTCGTCCGCCGACGACGTCCTCGACGTGCTCGTCGACGCACACCTGGTGGAACTCGTCGCCACCGACGTCGCGGGCCAACCGCGCTACCGCCTGCACGACCTCCTGCGCGTCTACGCCGCCGAACTAGCCGAACCCGACGAGACCCGCGCCGCAGTGGGCCGAGTTCTAAGGGGATATCTAGCGCTGGCGGTAGAAGCCGCCGAGCGGATGCCGATCCATTTCTTCGGCCAGTACCACGACGAAACCGACCCAGCCCTTCCCACGGAAGCAGACCGCCTGCTGACCGACCCAGCGGCTTGGTTCGCCGCCGAACGCGCCACCTGCGTCGCCGCCGTCGGGCTGGCCGCCGAACGCGGTTTCGACGACCTGACCTGGCGGCTCACCGTGGCCCTCACGCCGTACTTCGATCTCCGCGGCCACCAAGACGACTGGCACGCCACCCATCTGATCGCCCTCGAAGCAGCACGCCGGGCAGGCTCGCTCCGCGGCGAGGCAGTCGTCCAGCGCAACCTCGGCCAAGTCCTGCTGTACCAAGACAACGACGCGGACGCGATGGTCGCCTTCGAAGCCGCACGCGAGCTGTACCAGCGCATCGGCGACCAGCAAGGCCTCGGCGAGGCACACGCCGGCCTCGGCACCGTGCTGCGGATGCAAGGCCAAACCGACCGCGCGCTCGAACCCTGTCACGAAGCGCTCCGGCTGTTCGGCGAGGCGGGCGACCCGCACGGCGAAGCGGTGATCCGGATCGCGATCGGCTCGATCTGGGTCGCGCGCAAATGCTACGCGACGGCCCGCCGCTGGTACACCGACGCGCTGGAGCTGTCCTGCGAAATCGGCGACCGGCACCGGGAAGCCCATGCGCTGCAACGGCTCGGGCTTCTGCACCAACGCGAGGGCAACCTCGCCGAAGCCCGCGAGCACGTCACGCGCGCCATCGCCGTGTTCACCGATCTCGGTGACGACCACTGCGTCGGCTACGCGAACCAGAACCTCGGCGAACTCTGTCTGTACAGCGGCGATCTCGCGCACGCGCAACTGCTGCTGGTGAACTCGCTGAGCGTGCACCGCCGCAACGGAGACCGCCGGTCCGAAGCCCATGTGTCGCAGCTCCTCGGCGAACTCCACTCCGCGCTCAGCCAGCCCGAACGGTCCCGCAGCTACGCCGAGCGCGCCCGGGCCATCCGCCGGGAGCTGTCCGCTGACGTCCCGGTCGACGACCGGCCGCGCAAGACCGGGCCGCACCGGATCGTGTCCGCCTGACGCGCGGGCCCGGTTGCGCGGCCGATCCCGCGCGCCGGGCCACGATGCGCTGATGAACACCAGGAAAGCGGCTGGTCACGTCCTTCTCGCAGTGGCAGTTATCGCTTTGTCGACTCCGCCTCCCGTCTCGGCCAAACCCAAGCACGGCAGAAGAGTCCTGGAAAGACCGCTGACCTACCGCCTCTACGCGACCCGCGAAGGGCTCGTCGGCGGCACCACCTCGAGCGGGCACCGGATCACCGAACGGGACCATTTCGCAGCGCTTCCGTCAACGAAAACGGTGTCCTCCAAGGGAAGAGGGACGTTCACCGTCAAGGTGTGCCGAACCGACGGCGCGCGCTGCGAGTACGCGCCGGTGTGGGATGTCGGGCCGTGGAACGAACACGACGACTACTGGAACACCGCCGAGCGACGCGCGCAGTTCGGCTCACTCCCCCAAGGCGTACCGGAAGCACAAGCGGCGTACCAAGACGGCTTCAACGGCGGCAAGGACGAACACGGCCGCACCGTGCGCAACCCGGCCGGTCTCGATCTGGCCGACGGCACGTTCTGGGACGGCCTCGGCCTCAAAGGCAGCAGCTACGTGGACGTCACTTTCCTCTGGACTGGCACCGCCGCGGCCACCGGCGTGGTGACCGGCGGGGCTCCGCTGGTAGTGCGCACGTCCGCGGACAACGACGCGCCGGCAGCCGGATTGGCCGCCGATTCCGCGCAGGTGCCGATCGAGTGTTCCGTGCGCGGCGAATCGGTGGACGGAACTACCCGCTGGAACCGGATAGGCCCCGGACATTACGTGTCCGAGGCCTATCTCCGAGCCGATTCTCCGGTGCCGTCCTGCTGAACCTCAGTGCTGGTGGTGGGCATGCACGACGGCGTGCCCACGACCGCGGCCGATCATCCACTTGTTGACCGGAACCGTGACCACGAAAGCGATCGCGAGCGACAAGGCCAGCGACAGCCAGAACAATCCGCTCGACAGCCCCGCGTCCATCGCGCCCGGGATCGCCACGACGACCGTGTTGTCGATGACCTCCATGACCGCGATCGACACCGTGTCGGCGGCGAGCGCGACCTTGAAGGCGGCGCCGAGCGCGAGCCCGGACTTGAGCACGCCGCGCATGGTGAGGGCGTAGCCGAAGACGAACGCCAGCACGATGGACAGCACCACAGTGGCCGCGTTGTGCAGGCCGAACGCGGTGCCGAGAACCATGCCGAGCACTTCGCCGATGGCACACCCGGTGAGGCAGTGCAGCGTCGCCTGGGCGGCGGTGGACCAAGACGCTCCGTGCTGGTGCTCGTTCATGCGGATGACTATACCCCTGTGGGGTATCAATGGCGCAAGGTCGCCCGATGTGATGACTGTCGCCCGGCGGCTCCGGCAAATCGGTATAACCGGAAGTGTGGTGATCAACTTGGCGCGCCGTTGCGCCACCGCATTTGTCCTCGTTTTCCTCCTCGGAAGCTTCCTCAGCGCTCCGGCCAGCGCGCGGCCGTCCTCGCTCAAGTGGGGCGAATGCCCAGCCGGGACACCCCGGCAGGTGTCGTGCGCGAGCCTTCAGGTGCCGCTCGACTACGCGAAACCGGCCGGGAAGCAGATCACCCTCACCGTCTCGGGCATGGGCAGTCTCAGTTCGCCGCATTTCCTGCTGGTGAATCCCGGCGGCCCCGGCGCGTCCGGGCTCGGCACCGAGAAGCTCGTGTTCAGCCAGTTGCCGCAGGACGTCGCTCAGCAGTACGCGGTGTTCAGCTTCGACCCGCGCGGAATCGGTGCGAGCACACCGGTTTCCTGTGGCGACACCTCGAAACTCGCGCCGCATCCCGCGTCGCCGTACGAACCGGCCGGTCTTCCGCAAGAGCGCAAGCGCGAAGATCTGGCCAAGCAGATCGCGGCGCAATGCGCTGAGAACGGCAAAGACCTGCTTCCGCACCTCACCACCGAGAACGCGGCGCGGGACATGGACCGGATCCGCGAAGCGCTCGGCAAGGACGAGATCGACTACCTCGGTTATTCCTACGGCACCAAGCTCGGCGCGACGTACGCGACGCTGTTCCCGACGCACACCGGGCGGATGATCCTGGACAGCGTCGTCGATCCGACGGTCACCACGTATCAAACGCAGTTCCAGCAAAACACGGCCCTTCAAGCACGGGCTGAGCAGCTGTTCGCGTGGACCGCGGAGCGCGACAGCACGTATCACCTCGGCACCACCGCATCCGCTGTGAAGGCCTCGTGGAACGAGCTGCGCGAGAAACTCGCGGCACAACCGGCGGACGGCAAGACCGGAGTGTCCGAATTGGACGATCTGCTGTCGTCCGCGATGTACGGCGACTGGGCCTGGCCGTCGCTGATGCAGGCGGTCGCGAGCCACCGCGGCGGTGATTCGACCGGGCTGAACGTCGCCGCCGGACAGGCCCGCTACGCGGTCGATCCCGGCCAGCTCGCCTACAACTGCGCCGACGCCGGCTGGCCGCGTAACTGGGCGACCTGGCACGCGGACACCGCGAAGTCCGCCACGGCCGCGCCGCTGTTCGCCTGGCTCAACAGCTGGTACAGCGCCCCGTGCGCGTTCTGGCGGGTCCCGCCGTCGCCGGAAGTCCGGATCGGCTCCGCCCCGGTGCCGCCGATCCTGTTGCTGCAAGGGAAAGACGACGCCGCGACGCCGTTGGTCGGCGCGCAGCGGATGCACCGGGTGCTGCGCGGTTCGAGCCTGCTCGTCGACGGCGGCGGCAACCACGCCGCCTACCTCAACGAGCCCAACCCGTGCGTCGACGACAAGGCCGCGCACTACCTGCTGACCGGTGAACTGCCCGCGGACGGGACGTGTCCGGCGGGCGGAGAGGAGGCTGCGCCGTCCGGCGGTTGAACTCGTTTGCGTAACCGTTTGATCGCGTTCGGTTGACCCCCTGCGTCCACTGGCCCTACCTTCGGCTGCCAGGTCAAGTTGCCGGGGAACGGTGGGGGATGCGAGGGCGGACCAAAACGCTCGTGCTGGGTGCGGCGCTGGTGGCGACCGCGGCGGCGGTGGCGGCCAGTTGCACGCCGGTCCTGTCCGGTTCGGCTCCGGAACCGGCGAAAATCGCCTTCGTGCCGAAAATCGGCGGGATCCCGTACTTTGACGCGATGAACGCCGGCGGCATGCTGGCCTCCGAACGGCTCGGCGCGAAGTGGTTCACCCGCGCGCCGGCGAGTGTCGACCCGGAGGCGCAGACGGCGATCCTGCGGCAGCTCATCGCCGAACGCGTCGACGTCATCGCGGTGGCCCCGAACGATCCGGCGGAGCTGGCCCCGACGATCGCCGAGGCGCGCGCGAAGGGCATCCACGTGCTCACCACGGACACCGACGCCGCCGGTTCCCAGCGCGAGGTCTTCGTGAACCAGACGACGGCCGAAGGCATCGGTTCGGCGCTGGTCGACTCGCTGATGAAGAAAACCGGCGGTGCCGGCGAGTACGCGATCGTCTCGTGCGGGCGCGCCGCGGCGAACCTCAACTCGTGGATCGAAGCCGAGAAAGCCTATGCGGCACAACACTATCCACGAGCGAAGCTGGTCGAGACGGTGTACGCCGACGAGGACACCACCACCGCCACGAAGCTGGCGAAGGAGATCCTCAGCCGGCATCCGAAGCTCACCGGCATGATCGGCCAGTGCACGACAGCGACGCCGGGCATCGCGCGGGCGGTGCGTGATCAGCAGAAGATCGGCCAGGTGTTCACCGTCGGCACCGGCACGCCGCAGACGATGAAGCCGTACCTGGTCGACGGTTCCTGCTCCATGACGGTGCTGTGGAACGTCGAATCACTCGGCTACCTCACCGCCTGGACCGCCGAGCAGCTCGCGACCGGCACCCCGCTCCGGCCCAGCAACAACGTGAGCCCGGAGCTCCCCGCGGTGCGCTACGACGCGGCCACTCGGACGGTCCTGCTCGGCGATCCCCTGCTGATCACGCAGAACAACGTGGATCAGTTCAAGTACTGACGCCCGTCAGCGCACGTCAACGGTCACCGTCACCGTGCGCGTCCGCGCCGGCAGCCTTGTCATGTCCACCTGCAGATACTCACCGTCGTCCTGACGACCGTTCGGCTGCGTCTTCGCGTGCAGCGTGTACGGAGCCGCCGAGTTCGCGACACCGTCGATACCGAAGTCGCTGTCATTGCTGATCACCACAGTGCGGCCGCCGTCAGTCGTCGCGACACCCTCCACCTTGTCGTGGCCGAAGAACCCACCACTCGGATCCAGCCCGGTCACCAGCCCGCCAACGTCAAGGAACAGCTTCTTCGCCACCGGCGTCACGCCGACCTTCTTCAGCGCGTCAGCGGCCTCGGCGGTGGTCGCCTTGCCGACGTACGCCTCGATGCTCTTGCCGCCATCGACGAGCAGCCCGCCCTTGGCCGCGTCATACGTCGCGCCCGGCACCTTCGCCGCCGGGCCGAGATCAGTCGCCTTGCTCAAGTCGATCTCGAACAGCTTCTTGTACGCGCCCGGCTCGGCCTTGCCGTCGCGCTCGTCCACGAGGAACCGGGTCGCCGACAGCGCGGTGATCTCGGAGACCGCAGTGCTGGTCTCGTCCGGGTTGTCGAGCAGGTACGCGTACTCATGCGTGGCGCGGGTTTTCAGGTCGACAGTCACGATCCGCAGCGCGGGAACCTTGCTGGGCTTCTTCGTGAGATCCGGCTGCTGCAGCGCGGACTGCATGACGCCGACGAGCGTCCGCCCGTCCGGCGTGAGCGCGAGCCCTTCCATGCCCTTGTTCGGCACGCGGTTCTTCAGTTCCTTCGGCAGCGAACCGTCAAACGGCGAGAGTCGCTCGATCGCGCGGCCGTCAGCGCGGAAGTGCGTGATGAACGGGCCGTACTCGTCGGACACCCAGAACGTCCCGTCGCGCTGGGCGACCAGACCTTCGGAGTCGTAGCCGTTCGGCGACGCGGGCAGCTTCGCGCCATTGAGGTCCACGATGGTCTCGCCGGTGTTCGCCAGGGTGTTGACCTGGCCGTTGTACGGCGAACCGTCCGCCGCGCGCAGCGGAATGTTCCGCTCCAGCACGGCTTTCCCGCCCTTGAGCCGGAACTTGCCGATGGCGGGCGTGAACGACGGGATGGGCTCCACTTTGGACCCGTCCGGCGCGTCGACGTTCGGGCCCCGGTCGGTCAGTCCGTAGAACTCGTCGCGCGAACCCGGCACCGGAGTGAGCGCGGAACCGTATCCGCCGCCAGTGATCTTGACGCCGCCGATCGTGCCGAGCGGCGGCAAGTCGGTCGGGTACAACCGAACCGCGTCGCTGACGGTGTAGGTGAACGTGTCGCGCCCGGTGAAGCCGGCTGCGGGCGTGTAGCGGAACGCTCCGTCCGGGCCGATGGTCAGCGCGCCGTGCCCGGGATCGGTGTGCCGCACGACCGCGCCGTCGCGCTGAGCGTCGCCGCGCACCTGCAGCGCGTGCCCGGCCCGCACCCGGTAATGGTCGTCCGGGCGGCCCTTGGCCTCGGCCGGGCCCACGGCGGCCAGCGGCAGCACCAGCGCCCCGGCGACCAGCCCGATCTTCACGCGTTTCATCGGCTTTCTCCTCCTCTGGCGTCGTTTCGACGCCCGGGGAAGTCTCGACGGCCGAGTTGGACAACGTCCGTCATCGAGACGACTGCCGCGTTAACGAGCGCGCCGTGCTCGAGCCGCTACCGCACCTCCTCCGACGATCAGCAAGACCGCCGTGACACCCCAGCGGCGCTGCTTCTTCACGTTCTCGCGCGCCTTCGTCGCGCGTTTCTCGGGCAGTTTCTGGCTTGCTTTCAGCGGAGCGGCGCGCGAGGGCGCAGGAGGTTGCGGCATGGGGACGGGCTGGATGATCGCGTCCCGCTGTTGCGGGGGTGGGATCGGGGCCGGGGTGGGCGCGATCGGATTCGGCTGGGTCGGTTCCGGGGATGGCAGGGTTGACGGTGACGTCGGCAGGGGTGCCGGGCTTGAGGACGGCGTGGGACTCGCCGAGGTCGACGGCGTCGGGGACGGCGACGTTGTGGGGGTCGGCGTCGGGGAAGGCGAGGACGGCGGCGGCACCGAGGACGACGTCGTCGGCGGAGGTGGTGGCGGAGGTGGCGGCGCGGGTTCGGCCAAACACCCGGCCCCGTCGGAGAGCACCAACGGCGGCCCAGTACTCACCTCGACCGCGGTACCGCCGTCCATCCGGTACATGACGCTCCGCCCGTCGATCCAGTTCGCGGTCGCGTAGAGCTTGTGGTCCGGCCCGAACACGACCGACCCGTAAGTCGCTTCCGGGAACCGCTCCCCCGGCACCTTCGCGACCTTCCCGCTCACCGGATTCACCGTGACCACCGCGCCCTCGCCGGTGGACGAAACCCCATACAGCAGACCGTCCTCCGGGTTGTACGCGAAATCGTCGACCCCCGAGGCGAGCCACCACGGATGCAGCAGCACCGGCCCGGTCGCGGTGAGGTATCCGGAACTGCGCGGGTCAACGTCCACTGTGTACAGACTGGTTGCCCGCTTCACATACCAGGAATTGCCGGACATCGCCCCGGCCGTCGCGCCGGTCACCCAGCTCCAGACGCCGTGGTGGGTGTCGCGGCCGACCGGGCCGAGGTCGGTCAGCTCGCCGTCGGAGTCGATCCGCACCGCGTGCGAACCATCGCGGAAGCGTCCGTCGGCGACGCCGTACGTCACGTCCTGCGCGGCTGAGTAGGCGATGGCGTTCAGCGCGAAAGGGCTGTGGTGCAACAGATGCCGCGCGCCGGAGGGCAACGTCAACCGCACGATGTCGGACGACCACCCGTCGCGGCTTTCGACCTGCAGCACCCGGCAGGACGTCGCGGCCGCGCGCTGTCGCGCCGGAGCCAGCCAACCGGACGCGACGAGCAGCCCGGCGACCGCGGCCGCGGCGGCCACCACAGTCAGGTACCGGGAACCTCGCACCGGTCAGCCGAGCCGCGAGATCGCCGAGGTGAACGCGTCCGGATGCACGTTCGCGCCGCCGGCATAAGGGTTCTGCAGCTGGTAAATCGCGTAGAGCAGGAGGACGATCGTGCCGGCCAGCGTCGACACGATCACCAGGTGCGCGGCCATCCGCGTGCCGCCGAAGAGGTTCGGCAGCAGGATCGAGATCACGCTGCCGAGGATGAGCGCGAACCACATGACCGAGCCGACGCCGTCGGTTTCCGCGCCGGTCAGCCGGGTCTGCCGGGCCTGGTAAACCTGCCAGAGCTGTGCGGCGGCGTCTTTCTTCCGGTCGTTCGTCCAGTCGTCGCTCGCCTGCGCGTTGGCGACGACGCGGCGCATCTGGTCCAGCTGGGTCCAGCCGGTGTCCGGGATCGGACCGTCGTCGATGAGCCGGGGCCACTCCTGCTTCGACACTGTCGTCGCGTACGCGATCGCGAGGTGCCGCACCTGCTCGCCGGTGTCGCCGGGCAGCGCCTGCGCCGACCAGGTGGCGGCGACCAGGCCTTCCGCCTCGGTGTAGGAACCCTCGCGCGTGGACGTGACGGCGTCGAAGAGCGAGATCAGCACGAACGCGACCAGGACCGCGTGCAGCCCGCCGACGATGGTGAACACCTGGCCGGCGGCGTCGTTGTTGTCGCGGCGGCCCTCGTCCCAGCCGAAGCGCCGGACGAGATAGCCGATCACCGCGGCCGCGATCGCCGCGCCGACGACCCAGAACACCCCGGTCACGTAGACGTTCATCCGGTTCCTTTCGCGCGGGGAAATACGCTGGCCGACGCTATCCAGCCGATTCCGGAACGGACAACGGCGGAACGCGCGATTCAGCCGGGTGGCCGTCCGCCGCCGCCGCGGTTCGCCGGATCGGAGCAGTGGGCCGGATACCGGTTCCCCCGATTGCCCTTTCTTGCCAAGGGAAAACGACACGGGTACCGGTCGCGCGCACACGACCGGGTTACGGCAGCAGACCGACGGTGACGCACTTCTGGTTGTCGAGCTGACAACAGCACCGGCAATGTCCGAAAAGGAGCTTCGGCAAACAGGTGAACCGGACTCGGCTACCCGATCGAGTGATTGTCGGGGTGATCCCGCTTGCTATGTTGATCCGCGGCGCCGCTATTCGATTCGCATTCCTCGCCCGCTCCCGGAAAACACTGTCTCTCAGTGTTCCCGGGTGTTTTCGACGTTAGGTGGTTTCGCAGTGACCGTCACCGACCCCGCCGAACTGTCCACTTTGGCCGCCGCGCCGCGCAGGGAAGCGGTGCGGCGATGACGACGATGGACGCGCGCACCGCGGCCCGCTCCGTGGCCGAGGTGCTGGACTGGAGCCGGAGCCGATGGGAACCGGCGATGCGGGCGGCGGTGGACCGGCTGCCCGTGTCGATGCGCCGGATCGCCGGATACCACCTCGGCTGGTGGGACGAGACGGGAACCGCGACGAGCGCCTCCGGAGGCAAAGCCCTGCGTCCGGCGCTGGTGCTGCTGTGCGCCGAGGCCTGCGGCGGAGACCCGGAAGACGCGATCCCGGCCGCGGTCGCGGTCGAACTGGCGCACAACTTCTCCCTGCTGCACGACGACGTCATGGACGGCGACCGCACCCGGCGGCACCGCCCCACCGCGTGGACCGTGTTCGGCACCGGACAAGCCGTGCTGGCCGGAGACTCCCTGCTCGCCCTGGCCTTCGACGTCCTGTCCCCAGACGGCCCCGCCGCGGCGCGCCTGCTGAGCACGGCGGTACTGGATCTGCTGCACGGCCAGCACGAGGACCTGGCGTTCGAACAGCGGACGAACGTCGAGGTCGAGGAATGCGTCCGAATGGCACAAGGCAAGACGGCGGCCCTGCTGAGCGCTGCGTGCACGCTTGGCGTGCTGGTAGTCGGCGGCCGCGGCGAACACGTCGAACGCTTCGGCCGCTTCGGCCGGTCGCTGGGCCTGGCCTTCCAACACGTCGACGACCTCCTCGGCATCTGGGGCGACCCGGCCGTCACCGGGAAGCCGGTGTACTCGGACCTGCGCAGCCGCAAGAAGTCCCTGCCGGTGGTTGCCGCGCTCACCTCAGGCACGTCAGCCGGGCAGGAACTGTCGATGCTGTACCGGCAACCGCTGTCGGACGATTGCCTCGCCAAAGCCGCAGCCCTGGTCGACGAGGCCGGCGGCCGGGCTTGGAGCCACGCCCAAGCCGACGAACTGCTCACCGACGCGTTAACCGCGCTGACCGCCGCCAACCCGACCCCGAGAGCAACAACCGAACTGACTGCTCTGGCCCAGCTCATCACCCGCCGAGACCACTGACCCCGGCCGGCCGATCACCCGCCCCGGACGAACGCCCGTTCAGGGCGAACACCCGCCCAGGGCGATCGTCCAACTTGCTCGGTCGCCTGCCTTGCCCGGTCGCCAGTCTTGCTCGATCGCCCGCCTTGGACGAACGCCCGCCCCGGACGACCGCCTGAGGCGGGCGTTCGTCTCGCCGAGGCGAGCGCCCGACTTGCACGGACGTCTGCCCTGGACGACCGCCCAACACGCAAGACCATCTGCGGCACAACCGTCCGACCACCTGCCCAGCACGACCGTCCGATCAGGGCGAACGCCTGCCCAGGACGATCGCCCTAGACGGACACCTGCCCAGGGCGAACGCCCAGCCAGAGCGAACGCCCGATCTACCCGGAAACTCGTCCAGGGCGTCCGTCCAGGACGATCGCCCGTCCAGGGCAGTCGTCCAGGACGATCGCCCTGATGCCGTTTCGGCCGCATCCCACCGCACCCTCGGGCACAGACGGGCCGTCACCCCAACGCGGCCTCGACTACTCCATCCATGCCCCGCCACCGGCCAGAACCGTCACCGGCCCGGGCGGCTCAACCCGTCATCCCCAGCACCCCGGGAAAGCACCACCTCATCGGTATTCGCGAGCGCTTCCTTCCCCCGCTGCGTCGGCGGCGCAGTCGTGAGATCGCGCAACCGGATCGGCGGCCCGAGGTCGATCAACGTCGGCACGTACTCGGCCTTGTCCACCGTCCAATGCCCGCCAGTCCGGCTGAACCGGAACCGGGCCGCGACCCCTTCCTCCGTGGACCCGCGAGGCTCGTCATGCCGAGCGACCTCATTGCCCAGCCCGAACGCCACCCATTTGCCGCCGACCTTCTGGAACGGCTGCACCACATGGGCGTGATGCCCGACGATCAGGTCGAGATCCGGCGACGCCGTCAGCTTCTGCGCCAACTGCTTCTGCTCAGCAGTCACGTCATGCTGATACTCGACACCCCAATGCAGGCTGGCGATCACGACCTCCGCCCCCGCCGCCTTCGCCGCGCGCGCCGCGGCCAGAATCTCGTCAGGGTCGATTTCATTGGCCAGCCACGGTTTCCCGGCCGGCCGTTTGATCCCGTTGAACCCAAACGCGTACGACAGCTGCGCGACCTTCACCCCGTGCACGTCCAGGATCAGCGGCTTCCCCGCCTCCTCGGCCGAACGCGCTGAACCGGTGTGCTTCAACCCAGTCTGGTCGAGCTTGTCCAACGTGCGCGTGACGCCCGCTGCACCCTGGTCGAGCGTGTGGTTCGACGCGGTGGAGCAGGTGTCGTATCCGGTGTCCTTCAACGCGTCCGCGATCTCCGGCGGCGCACTGAACGACGGATACCCGCTGTACGGCCCGCCTTCCGGCGCGAGTGGCGTTTCGAGGTGGCAGATCCCCAGATCCGCGCCGGACACGAGCGGTTTGACCCCGGCGAACAGTTGCCGGTAGTCGATCTTCCCGCCGCCGTCCGCCTCGGCCTGCTCGGTGAGCCGCGGGTGGATCAGCACGTCCCCGGTCGCCACGACAGTGAACGAATCCGGCGAAGCAGCCACCGACGACGACGGTCCAGCAGCGGACCGTTGCGGGGCGGCTTCGCTCCCACACGCCGTCAGCATCAGCGCGACCCCGGCGAGGGCGGCGGCGCGGCGCATGTTCGTCATGATCATCCCCTTTGCCCGACTGCCCGGCACATCCTTCCTCATCACTCTTATGGGTTAACACCCCGGTCGTGACCAGGCGAAACGCTCAGGCTAGGCAGTCGGCGGGCTGTCCGCGAGTCAGCGCCGGATCGGTCTGGTCGAACGTCCGCGCGACGCCCGGGCCGGATGTGCGCGTCTCGAACCGGACCGTCACCCGGCCGTGCCCCGCGCCCTGCACCCAGCCCGTGCCGTGCTCGGCGTGCACGACGTCGTCGCCCGGACGCCACCCCGAAGACGACACCTGCGCACTCCCGCCCGGCGACGGCTCCGAGGTCGACGTGACCACCGGCTCCTCCGCCGCAGCAGGCACCGTCAAGCTGAACAACGCGTCCTGATGCGGCACTGAAAGCCCGCTGAACGCGACCCCCGCGAGCCGCACGCCGCCGAACTCCTGCGGGTCGAGCAGCAGCCGTTCCGCAGTAGCCGCAAGCTGTTCGAGGTCATCGGTCGGCGACGCGGTGGTCTCGGAGCGAGTCACGGTGCTCATGTCCGTATGCCGCAGCTTGATCACCACCGTGCGCGCGACGCGACCAGCCTTCACCAGCCGAGCGTGCGCGCCAGCCGCGATTTTCCTTACCTCCGCGCGCAATCGGGCGAGATCAACCACGTCGACGTCGAAGGTCGTCTCCGCGCTCACCTGCTTGGCCTCGCCCCGCTCCGCAACCGGACGGTCGTCGAACCCGCTCGCCAGCCGCCGCAAGTCGCGTCCGACCACACCACCGAGCGTCGACACCGCGTCCGGCTCCGGCAACGCCGCCAGCTCGCCCAAAGTGAGGACGCCGATCGTGCGCAGTTTCGCTTCCGCCACCGGCCCGATCCCCCACAGCGCGCGCACTGGCAGCGGTGCCAGGAACTCGCGTTCAGTACCCGGCGGCACGACGAGCAGGCCGTCCGGCTTCGCCCGGTCCGAGCCGATTTTCGCGACCTGCTTGCCGGTTCCCGCCCCGATCGACGCAGTCAGCCCGGTCTCGTCCCGAATCCGCGTCCGCAGGTTCTCCGCCCACTCGGACACCTGCTCGACCGACGCACCCGCCAGCACAGGCGGTTCGGCGAACGCCTCGTCGAGCGAAATCCGTTCCAGCACCGGCGCGACCGCGCCGACGACGTCGAAAACCTGCTTGCTCAGTACTTCGTACAACCGGAACCGCGGCGGCAACACGACTCCGCCGGCCGGGAGCAGCCGTCGCGCCTGGGACATCGGCATCGCCGAACGCACGCCGTACTCGCGGGATTCGTAACTCGCCCCGGCGACGACGCCGCGATGCCCGGTGCCGCCGACCACCACCGCGCGCCCGCGCAGCGTCGGCCGGGTGAGCTGTTCGGCGGAGGCGTAGAACGCGTCGAGGTCCAGGTGCACGACCCAGCGAGACATGTCAGGTTCCAGCGTCCAGGAGCCGTTGCAACGCCTTGGTGTAGCTCTCGAACGCGGCCCGGCCTTTGCTCGTGAGCCGCACCAGCGTGACCGGCGTACGGTGCTCGTAGGCCTTGGTGATCTCGACGTACTCGGCGTCCTCGAGCTTGCGCAGATGCGTCGAGAGGTTGCCCGCGGTCATCTCCAGGAGCTGCTGCAGCCGGGGGAAAGTGATTTGGTCGGCGGGACGCAGCCCGGCGAGCGCGACCGTGACGCGCAGCCGCGCCTGGGCGTGGATGACGGGGTCGAGCTCCGGCAGCTCAGCCACGGGGCCGCACCACGTAGACCAGCGCCGCGACCGCGAATCCGCCGCCGCCGGCTAGCGAGAGGACGAGAAAGTTGCCTGGCACACCGACCAGGACACTCGCCCCGCTGCACACGATGATCCAGCCCCCGAGGAAGTACTGCCGCAGGTCCTGCCAGAGCATCCCGCCCGCGAGATAAAGCGTTCCGGTGAGCAGCAGCGACGTGCCCGACCACAAAAGCGGCACGAGATCGGAGCCCTCGGGAAGGAGTTTGGTGACCCGGATGTCGATCAGGCACATCGCGGCGAACGAGATCCCCCACGACCAGCCGTACATCGCGCCGATCCGCCGGGACGGGCCGCGAATCCCCCGGCTGGGTTTGCTGCCGTGCCAAGCCGAGTAGAAGATCGCGCCCACCATGAGCACGGCGACGACGATCCCCGCGACCCAGCCGGGAAGCAGCGCCGCCGACCGGTCGTCGGAGAGGTAGACGAGCCCCCAGCCGACGAGCCAGGTGAACGCCCAGACGGCGAACAGACGCGCCGGGCTGACTCGCAGCTCCCGGCGCGTCCGTTCGTTCTGCCGGGCGATGAGTTCGAGCGATTCCGCCGCGGACAGCGGTTCGCCTTCGTCCTCGACGGGGTCCCCCGCGTCGTTGTTCACCCCGGACCGCCCTTCCCCCGTACTGACCCCGCATGCAGCACGGAAGCTAACACGTCACGCGACCTTCACCGGTCCCAGCCGGAACCGCCGCACCACCACGAGCGCGGGCACGACCAGCCACGCCGCCAGCACGCCGACCGCCAAGCCGAGCCCGCCGGCGTGATCGACCGGGAGCGTGCCGACGCGGCCGAGCCAATACGTAGGAAAGAAATGCGCGAGCGTGGACATCCATTCCGGCAGGAACGCGAGCGGCATCCACAACCCGCCGAACACGCCGAGCGGCAGCATCAACGCCCCGGTCATCGCGCCGACCGTGTCGCCCTTGCCGAACAGCCCCAACAGCAGGCCGAGAACCGCGAACGGCAACGCGCCCAGCCACAACGAGACCCCGCTGAGCAGCCACTGCGCCGCAGTGAGATTCACCCCGCGCAGCGCACCGGCCACGAAGACCACCAGAACCACCGGCAGCGCCATCGCCATCGAGGATGCGATCTTCACCGCGAGGTAGCCGGGTCCGCGCATCGGGGTGAGCCGGAGCTGTCGCTGCCAGCCGTCAGTCCGCTCAGTCGCGACCCGCGTGCCAGTGAACAACGCGCCGCTCATCGCGCCGTACGCGCCCATGTTGATCATCGTCGTGACGCTGCCCCTGATGCCGTTCGCACCGACCTGGTCACCGAACAGTCCGCCGAACAACAGGAACATGCCGAGCGGAACCACGATGGTGAACAGAGCGAACTGCGGGCTGCGGACGATGCGCAGGATCTCCAGGCGGAGGTAGACGAGGTTCATCGGAGCGCTCCCTGCGGCTCGTCGGAGGTGAGGGCGAGAAACGCTTCCTCGAGCCCCGCGGAGGTGATCTCGATCGAGCTGGCCTGTGGGAACGCCGTGAGCAACGCCCGGATAGCCAGGTCGGAGTCCGTACAGCCGAGTTCCGCACGATCGCCCTGAACACGTGCACTGGCGACCCCGTCCAGCGCGGCCATAGCTTCCTCGCGGGCGCCCTGTACGACTGCCCTGATCACTCGTCCGGACACATTCGCACGCACCTCGTCGACCGCCCCGTCCGCGACGACCTTCCCGTGCCGCATCAACACGACCCGGTCCGCGTAGTCCTCGGCTTCAGCGAGGTAATGCGTCGCGAAGAGGACAGTCCGCCCAGCCGCCGTGAACTCGTGCATCGACGCCCAGAACTCGCGCCGCGCATCGACGTCCAACGCCGCGGTCGGCTCGTCAAGCAGCAGCAGCTCCGGGTCGCCAGTGAGCGCGAGCGCGTACCGAACCCGCTGAAGCTGCCCGCCGGACAACTTGCCGCACCGCCGCTTCGCGAACTCCCCGATGCCAGCCCGCTCGTAAACCTCCTTGGCCGACAACGGATCCCGGAACATCGACCGATGCAACTCGACCAACTCGGCCGGCGTGACGTCCCGCAGCAGGAACCCGTTCTGCACCATCGCCGCGAGCCGCCCGGAGTCGAGCGCCGCCCGAGGCGAGCCGCCGAACACCTGCACGCTCCCCTCGTCCGGCGAAGTGAGCCCGAGCAGCATGTCGATAGTGGTCGACTTGCCCGCGCCGTTCGGCCCCAGGAGCGCGACGACCTCGCCGCGCCGCACGGTCAAGGACACCCCGTCCACCGCGCGGACCTGCTTGAACTGCTTCACCAGGCCGGTCAGCCTGAACGCTTCTGTCATCTCGTCCCCCAGTGCTTCGCTGTCCTGAACTTTGTAACACAAAGTTGGTTGCGATGGAAAGTGGTAGGCGATGCGGAGTTGTTCACCGCGGCAAGCCGGTGACGGCTATGCCCGGCAAATCCGGTTGCTCCCCGCAACCGGCACCGCTACCGTCCGGACCCATGACGATCTTCGCCCGCTGCCGCCTGTCCTGATCCCGGCACGACTCTCCGGGCCGCCCGCCACCGGGCGGCCCCCGCTTTGCGTGCCGGACCGCATCTCGTCCGGAAAGGACACTTTCGCCTGATGGGCAAGCACATCGTCGTGGTCGGCTGTTCCGCGCCGTCGCACGTCTACCCCTCGCTCGGGATCGTCCGCGAACTCGTTCGACGCGGGCACCGGGTCAGCTACGTCGTGGGCGAACCGCTCGCCGAGCTGGTCGAACCGACCGGCGCGGACGTCGTCGCGCATCCCACGATCTTCCCGCTCGGCCCGGACGCGGAATGGCCGGAGGACCCGGCCGAAGCGATGCGCGTCTTCCTCGACGAGGCCGTCGCGATCCACCCGCGGCTGATCGAAACCTTCGACCAGGACCGCCCGGACCTGCTGCTCTACGACATCGGCGGGCTCGGCGCGCCGCTGCTCGGCCTCCGCTACGGAGTGCCAGCGGTGCAGCTGTCCCCCACCTACGTCGCCTGGGACGGCTACGAGGAAGAACTCGCCGAAGTCCTCAAACCGATCCGCACCTCACTGTCCGGAATGGACTACGACCGGACGTTCACCGAATGGCTGGCGCAACACGGCGTCACCGAAGACGCCTGGACGTGGCTCGCGCGACCGGTGCCGATCCTGTCGCTGATCCCGCGCGCGATGCAGCCGAACGCCGACCGCGTGCCGGAGGACCGCGTCCAGTTCGTCGGCCCGTGCCTCGACCCGGCGCGCGCGGCAGAGCACTGGACCCCGCCGTCCGACGGGAAACCCGTGCTGCTCGTGTCGTTCGGCACCGCGTACAACGACCAACTGGACGTATACCGGCACTGCATCACCGAATTCGGCGACTGGCATGTCGTGCTCTCGATCGGCAAGCACGTCTCGAAGGACGACCTCGGCCCGCTGCCGGAGTCGGTCGAGGTGCACGAAACGGTGCCCCAGCTCGCGATTCTCGACGTCGCGTCGGCCTTCGTCACGCACGCCGGCATGGGCGGCTGCACGGAATCCCTGTGGTACGGCGTCCCGACGGTCGCCATCCCGCAGGCCGTCGACCAGTTCGGCAACGCCGCGCAACTGGAGGCGTTGGGGGTCGGCAAGCATCTGCCCGCGGATCAGGTGACGGCCAAGACCCTCCGTGCAGCCGTCGATGAGGTCAGCAGTTCGCCGGACGTCGCCGCGCGATTGGCCGAGTTGCGCGCGGAAATCCGGGCCAACGGCGGAATCACCGCGGCCGCGGACGCGGTGGAGAAATTCCTGAAGTAATTACGCGCTGCCCGGGCTTGGCCGCACCAAGCCCGGGCAGTCCGGCTATCCGGCCCGGATCTCGTTGAGATAGTTGTAAATCGTGTACCGGGTCACCTCGAGCTGCCCGGCCAGATGGTCCACGGCGTCCTTGATCAGGAAGTACCCGGCCTCGTCCAATTCCCGGACCACCGCCGACTTGTGCCGCTTCTTCATCAGCTCCACCGGAATCCCCGACTTCCCGATCGCCCGCCCGACGAGGAACCGCTGCAGGCTGTCGACGTCCGGCAGGAAAGTCTCCTCCCGCCGTTCCTCCGACGTCTGCGCCGCGGCTGGCAGTTCGCTGTTCACGCACAGGCAACCGACCGCCGTGCCCTCGGCGTCGCGCAGGAACAACGTGGACGACCGGATCTCGCGGCCGTCCGGACTGTGCGTGCGGTAGTTCGTCAGGTCCTGCGTCGTGCCGCGACGGACGAGCCCGAGCAGCAGATCCGTCATCGGCCCGCCGACCGAGCGGCCGGTGAGCCTGCCCGCGATCGCGACGATCGAATCCGGCAGCCGCGACAGGTCGTGCAGCAGCACCTCGTTGCCCGGCCCGAGCATCGCCGCGAGCCCGTCCACCGCCGGAATCAACGCGGTGAGCAGCTCATGCGTCGCCGTTCCCGAAGCCGACGCGACCGGCACGACCCGGCGAGGCCGGATCAGCGTTTCCAGCGCGTCCCGCACGAGATCGGCAGCCGCCGCCGGGGTCGAAGCGTGCGGCGACAATCGGACATGTTCCGGACGCACCGTCGCCGCGATCCCCGCCGCCGTCAGCGCCGCCCCGACCTGCTCCGCCGGCTTATCCGGCAACGAGAACGCGAGAATCCCGGCTCGTCGTTCGGTCGCTGAGACGATCTCCGCGCCGAATGAACGCAGCACGTCCTCCAGCTCGCCGACGCGTTCGTCGATCCGGCCCGCGATCGCCGCGACACCGGTTTCCTCGACCAGTTCGAGCGCGGCCGCGAACGCACCGGACGTGACCGGGCTGAGGTTCGAGATCGACCAGCTCGCCGCGGTCGGGTCGGCCGGGTGGATCTCGTTGTCGAACAGGCCGGGGTCGCGCGCGCCGGTCCAGCCGGACAGGATCGGGTCCATTCGGGCCAGCGCCCGGTCGGACAGCACCGCGAACCCGGTGCCCCAGCCTGCCCGCAGCCACTTCTGCCCGCCGACCACGAGCACGTCGGCGACCTCCCACGGCGCGTCGACGACGCCGAAGCCCTGGATCCCGTCGACCACCAGCAGCCGGTCGCCCACGACCTCGCGCAATGCGGCGAGATCAGCCCGGTAGCCGGTGCGGAAGTCGACGGCGCTCACGGAGACGACCGTGGTTTCCGGCGTGAGCGCTTCCGCGAGGCGATCGGCGGTGACGTAACCGCCTTCCAGCCGCCGCATCCGTACTCTTCCGGCCTGCTCGGCGCGCGCCCACGGGTACGTGTTGGCGGGGAACTCCGCGGCCGAAACGAGCACCTCGCCGTGGCTGTTGAAGGCCGCCTGGAACAGGCCGAGGCTGGTGTGCGGCAGCAGTACCGTGTGGTCGGTGTCGCTGCCGCAGAGCCGCGCGGCCGCCGCTTTCGCCCGGATCTCCTGCCGCATCAGCTCGTCCACAGTGGACGGACCGGCCTTGGTCGTCGCCTCCAGCAGCCGCGCGGTGGTGTCTAAGACAGTGTGCGACGGCGGCCCGAACCGCGCGAAGTCCAGGTAGCCGGCGGGCTCGTCGAACTGGAGCAGGTACCGGGGCGGGATCCGGGTCACGAGAGGACCCGCGCGAGAAACTGCCGCGTCCGCTCGTGTTCCGGCGACTTCAGCACGCGCTCCGGCGGCCCGGTTTCGACCACCGCGCCGTCGGCGAGGAACACCACCTCGTCGGCGGCCTCCGCGGCGAAGGCCATCTCGTGCGTCACGACCACCATCGTCATTCCCTCCCGAGCCAACGTACCCATCACCGCGAGCACCTCCCCGACCAACTCCGGGTCCAGCGCGGACGTCGGCTCGTCGAACAGCATGAGCTTCGGCTTCATCGCCAGCGACCGCGCGATCGCGACGCGCTGCTGCTGCCCGCCGGACAGTTGCCCTGGGTAAGCGCCCGCTCGGTCCGCGAGCCCGACCCGGTCAAGCAGGTCCAGCGCCTCTTTCCGAGCCTGCGCCGGGTCGACGCCGAGCACCCGCACCGGCCCCTCGACCACGTTCTCCAGCGCCGTCCGGTGCCCGAACAGGTTGAACCGCTGGAAAACCATGCCGATGTCGCGGCGCTGCCGGGCGACGTCCTTCTCCCGCAGCTCGTACAGCTTGCCGCCGCGCAGCTTGAACCCGATCGGCTCGCCGTCCACCCAGACCTGGCCGCCGTCGATAGTCTCGAGATGGTTGAGACAGCGCAGAAACGTGCTCTTCCCCGCCCCGGACGGCCCGAGCAGGCACACCACCTGTCCTTTGTGGACCTCCAGGTCGATGCCCTTGAGCACCTCGGTGTGCCCGTAGTTCTTGCGGACCCCGACAGCTTTCAGCAGCGGCTCAGACACGCGCACCCCTCACCAGCGGCATCCCCTTGAGCGCCTTCCCGGCCCGCGCCACCGGACTCCGGTCAGCCGCCCCGAACGATCGTTCAAGGTAGTGCTGGCCGATGCCCGCCACCGTCACCACGACCATGTACCAGACGGCCGCCGCGATCAGCGTCTCCATCACCAGCAGGTTGTTGGACGAGATGTTGTTGGCCGCGTGGATCAGCTCGGTCACGCCGATCACCGACGCCATCGACGTGCCCTTGAGCATGTTGATGAAGTCGTTGCCGGTCGGCGGGATGATCACGCGCATGGCCTGCGGCAGCACGACCCGGCGCAGCGTCGCGCCAGGCGTCATGCCGATGGATTTCGCCGCCTCGGTCTGCCCGGTGTCGACGCTGGTCAACCCGGCGCGGACGATCTCCGCCATGTACGCGCTCTCGTTCAGCGCCAGTCCGAGCAGAGCCGCGGTGAACGCGCTGATCAGCACGTTCGTCGGCTCGTGGACGAGGTAACCGCCGAACGGGAGCGGGATCGAGACAGTCGGGAAGATCAGGGCCAGGTTGTACCAAATCAGGATCTGCAACAGCACCGGAAGCCCGCGGAACAGCCAAATGTAGGCCGCCGCGAACCACTTCGCGACCGGGTTGGCGCTGAGCCGCAGCAACGCGACCAGGATGCCGAGGACGATCGCGATCGCCTGCGCGATCACCGCCAGCACGACGGTGTTGAGCAGGCCGAGCGCCATCACGCGGTAGAAGACGAAGTCGGGTACCGAACCCCATTCGATCTGCGCCTGCGCGAGCGCGAAACCCAGCAGCACCAGCAGCGCGACGATCACCGCCGCGCTGACCCAGCGACCCCAATGCCGCAGCCTGACGATCGGCAGCGGTTCAGCTTCCGCCATTGACGGCCGCCTCCTTGATCGCACCCTGCTCGACGCCCCAGGACTGCAGGATCTTGCCGTACGTCCCGTCGGCGACGAGTGACTGCAGCGCCTGCTTGACCGCGTCACGCAGCTTCGTGTTGCTCTTCGCGAACCCCATCCCGTACGGCCCGCCCTCGATCGGCTGTCCGGGTACGACCTCGAAGAACTTGCCGTCGCCCGCGGTGCGCGAGATGTAGACCGCGCTCGGCAGGTCGTTGAGAATCGCCGCGACGCGACCGGTGCGCAGCTGATTCTGGTTCTGGTTGTCGCTGTCGGTCGCGGTCACGGTGATGGCCGGCTTGCCCGCCTGCGTGCACTTCGCGCTCTGCGCGGTGGCAAACTTCTGGTGACTGGTGCCCTGTACGACTGCCACGTTCTTGCCGCACAACGCGTCCGGCCCGGAGATGCCGTCCGGGTTGCCCTTGCGGATCATGATCGTGATGCCGGACGAGAAGTAGTCCACGAAGTCGATCTGCTTCTGGCGTTCCTTGGTGTCGTTCATCGCCGCCATGGTCAGATCGACGCGGCCGGACTGCAGACTCGTGATCAGCGAACCGAACGCGAGGTCCTGGTACGCGACGGTCACCCCGAGCTTCGCCCCGACCGCCTTCGCCAGATCGACCTCGTAGCCGATCGGCGTCTTGCCGTCCGCGGCGTAGAAGTTGTTCGGCGCCGACTGGATGTTGGAGGCCAACCGCAACGTCTTGGCCTGCCCCACCGCCGGCGGCAATGCTCCGGCGAGCTGCGGGTCAGCCTTGATCGCGCCGAGCAACGCGGTGTTGTCCGGAACAGCGCTCTGTTTTTGCGGTTGCCCGCCACCAGCCCCGTCGGGACCCCCTCCACAAGCGGTGGCGAACGCGAGCAAACCGCCCAGCAGTACGGCCTGCCAAGCACGGGAACGAAGCGACGACATGCGGAACCTCCAGGACGTCGTTGGTTCCGCGGGACGCTACAACTGGTTGTTAAAGAGGTCAACAAGCAGTTGAATTTCTGTCTCGTCTAGCGTGCGAACATGACACTCGACGAGAGCTTCCGCCAGTTCTGGACCGAACGGCGGCTCGCGTCGCTCACGACGGTGCGCCCGAACGGAACGCCGCACGTGGTCGCGGTAGGCGTGACAGTCGACTTCGAACAGGGCCTCGCCCGCGTCATCGCCTCCGGGACGTCGTACAAGGCCCGCCTCATCCGCGCCGCCGGCGAGACGGGACTGGCCGCCGCGGTATGCCAATTCGAGGGCCGGACCTGGTCCACGCTGGAAGGCCGAATCCGCCTCCTCGACGATGCGGTTTCGGTCCGCGACGCCGAAGAACGCTACGCCGAGCGGTACCGGCAGCCGCGCGAGAACCCACAGCGAGTCGTCCTGGAACTCACCATCGGACGAGTGCTGGGCAACGCCTGAGGCTATGCCTTCTGGCCAACCGCCCTGGTCAGTCGGCTTGATCAGTCGCCCCGGCCGACCGCCCTGACCAACCGCCCTGTCAGTGGTCTCGGTCAACTGCCCTGGTCGACTGCCCTGGTCGACCGCCCGGTCAGGTCGCTAACCCAGCCACCTGCCTCGGTCAATCGCCCTGAACAGTCGTCCTGCAAACTGTCTCAGACGATTGCCCTGCCGACCGCCCTGATCATCAGCCCGGTCAGGCATCCCGCGCGTTTCCCCGGTCAATCATCCCGCCAACTGTCCCGGCCAACTGTCCGGGTCAACCAACCCGGTCGACTGCCCAGGTCAGTCGCCGCTAACAACCCGGTCGATCGCCCGGGTCAACCGCCCCGGACGACTGCCCTGGTCAAACGAACTGCGCCAGCAACCCCTCCGCGCTGCGCACCACAACCTGCGCCGCAGCCCGCTCCGCCAGTGCCCGGTCCGGCCGCTCCGCCTCATGCCGCCACCGCATCACCGCGTCAAGACCGGCTTCATACCTCTCGCGCGGATCCGTACCCGCCGCGAGCCCCAGCCGTTCCTCCGGCTCCGTCCCCTCCGCACCCAGCAACCGCACAGCTTCTTCCGCAGACTCCCCCGCCAGCGCGGTACGTCCACCGCGAATGTCCGCGATCAGCCGCAATTCGCGAAAGTCATGCGCACCAGCCGAAAACCGCTCAACCCGCGCCGCAAGTCGATCACTGTGCGGCCGAGGCTCCGCGTTCAACACGGTCTCCAACCGAATCAACGCCGTCCGCGCGCGCAACGCGTCCGCACGCGCAGCGAAACAACCCGCGATAGTGTCGCGAAGCTCGCCAAGACCACTACGCCGCACGAGTTCCGTCGACAGCTTCACCCGGTCGTCACAGCCCGTCCGGATCAACGTCAGCGCAAGCTTCACCCCGAAGAGCCCGAAGCGCACCACCAACGACCGTCGCGTCTCGACCGACACCGGTCCCGGAAACGCCGGATCAGTAAAGGAATCCACCGACAGCAGATATCGCTCCAATTCCTCACGCGGTACAGCAGCGAAGGCCGCGAGAAGCTCGAACTCGTCATCAGTGAACGCGCGCGCCCCGTACGCAAGCTGCGCCGCCACCGCGATCACGCCTTGGAATCCGCTGCACAGCGGATCTTCGCGCCACGCGCGCCGCGCAATCTGCTTCGCGGTAAGCAGTGCGTCAATCCGCCCCGCGCCCGTCTCGTCCGCGCGCGCAAGCACAAGGATCGTGTCGACGGCCGTCTGCCGCGCGAACGCTGAAGGTGCTGTCGGACGCAACGTCGCCAACTGATCGGGCTCAAGGTGGCGCAGCAGTCGTACGGATGCGTCAGTGAGCGTCAACGGATGCGGCGCATCGAGAAACTCCAGATCACGCAACGCCCGCGTCGGCCAATCGCCCAACGCCGCGGCCAGCGTGGACTTCCCCGTCCCCGCAGTTCCGCTGATGCTCACCCGAAGCGGCTCGTCGAGATGATCAAGCGCTTCTCCCAGCAACGCCGAAGCCCTCGGACTGTCGCGGTAGTACGCACAAGCATCCGCCAGAAGCGCCCGAACGTCCTCAACCACGCGCGACACCACTCCTCACTCGACTCACGCCACCCGGCACAGTCCCGAACATCCTCGACTACCCGGCAACACCCCGCTCACCGACCACCGAATCCGGCCATCACCAATCCAGTCGACGACCCGCTCAACCGCCCCAGAACGCCACATCCCCCACAGCCGAACCCGCCACGCAGCCACATCTCCCGACTCGACGCCCACAGCCGAAACGGCTCAATCTCTCCGACGCAAGCCTCGATCTATCGACCAACCACCGTGACGACTCCACACAAACCCGTTCCAACTCACCAAACCGCGTTCACCGCAGCAAACGCCTCAACGCACTGGGGGCTAAATCACTCCCACGATGCGGAAACCCGCTCAGCAAACCTCAGGAGCCCAGCCTCATCCAGCGAGCACCGGATCCCGCCGACGACTCAGCCCAATCCCGAAGAAAGCCACCAGCACGACCAAAACACGCCGCACCCAGCCATCCTCTCCGAAGTCGTGCATCCAACTCCGAGAGCACCGGACAGTGCATGGGCCCAGTCCGAAAGAGCCGCCAAACATCCCGTGCCCAACCAATCCAGACGAAGTCGCACAGCCAGCTCCGCGGACATCTGGTCAGCCAGCATCCCCGCTCGCCAACCCGCAGAAAGCCGTCTGACTACCTGAGCACGCGCCTAGCCACCTCAGCCCAAGGTCACGCGAGCAACGACCCTGGGTGCCCCGCCAGCCAGCATTCCCAAGGCCCTGCCACAAAACCGAAGCCGTCGCGCTCAGCCGAGCCGAGTGTCACGCAGGCAACTCCTTAGGCGCACGATTGGCCAGCATCCCCAACTCCCCAGCCCGCTTGTGCAGCCCGGCGAGCCGGTCGATCTCCCGCCGCAGCGACGCACTCCGCCGCTCCCGCTCGGCCGACCCGGCGATGATCATCTCGCGTTCCCGCGTCAGCTCGTCGGCAAGACCGTCCGCAAGCTCAGTGAAGTGGTCGCGCAACCGTCGCTGCACATGGCGGATCGCGTCGCGGCACTCCTTGCTGAACCGCAGGAACACGTCGTCGACATGCCGTTGCGCAGTCATCTTGGCCACTGCCTGCCGACGTTGCAGCCGCATGCCGCCCTCGTCGCTGATCGTCTTCGCCGCGAACGCGACGCCCGCGCCGATCGACACCGGGTTGATCAACGGCAACCCCGCCAGCCCAGTCACCAGGCCGAACATCAGCACGCCACCGTACGAACCGCGCAACCCGGTGAACGCCTTCTGCCCGATCTTGAACCGCTCGATCCGCGGTTGCCGGACCTCCGCGATCTGGTCCACGCCGGAGTCGATCAAGGCCAGCTCCGGCAGGTCGTACTGCGCGCCGAAACTCACTGCCACTGCCTGCGCGATCCACTCCGCGCGTTCGGCCGCGAACGTATAGGTCGTTTCGACCGCTTCCGCGAGCGTGCTGTCCAGCCACGGCCCGAACTCATCCCACACCTTCACCGGATCGCCGCGGTCGAAGGTTTCGTCGATCGTCTCGACGATCTTCCGGGTGCGTTCGCGCAGGTCGTACTCCGCGTCGGACTGCAAGTCAGCGATCTCGTCCGACAGCAGGTTCTGCCAGCGGCTGTTGCGCCGGCGCAGCTCGTCGGCGCGACGTTGGGAGCGTTGCAGCAGCGTCGTCTGGTCGACGCCCGCTTCCTGCCCCGCTGCTTCGGCTCGCGCACGCAAGGTCTCGACCAGCTCCGCTGCCGCCGCGCGCACGCTCACCGCGGCAAGCAACGCGGCCGTGCTCTCCGCTGGCCGCGAAACCTGCGTCGCGATCCAGGAAAGCAGCTCCGGGAATCCGGAACGCACGTTGAGGTCTTGGTCGCCGCCTTTCGCCGCGGCGAAACGGACCGTCGCGGAGACCGGCAGCACCGGCGAGTCGATCCCGGCCGAGGACAACGCGGTCCGGTTCTGTTCGGCAACCGTGCGCCAGCCTGCGCTGACATCGATCTTGGTCAGCGCGATGACCACGTGCGGGCACCACGTCCGGATGTGATGCGCCAACGCCAGCTCGGCCTGATCCAGCGGAGCAGCGGCGTCGGAAACAAGAATGACCGCGTCGGCGTCCGCGAGAACGTCGAGAGCGGCGGCTGTGCGAGGCGACCTTGGATCGCCGATCGCCGGGGTGTCGATGAGCACCAGGCCTGCGGACAGCAAATCGCGCGGGACCCCGACCTCGACCCGGCGCAGCGAGCCGGCCGGCCGTGCGCCGACCTCGCCGGTCAGCTTCTCGATCTCGACCGGGATGCGTTCGTCAGCGCGTCCGACGAGCGTCGCGCCAGGTTCCGCCGCGTACGCGACTTCGATGGGCACCGCGGGTGTCGCCGCGTCGCCGACCGGGCAGACCGGCGCGTTCAGCACCGCGTTGACCAGGTAGCCCTTGCCTTGTTTGGGAAAGCCGAGCACTGCGACGCGCGTGCCTCCCGGCGGCCGGTCCTGACGCCGGCGAAGACGTTGGGCCAGGTCTTCGCGGCCGTGCGTCCGGCAGGCGTCCGAGGTCTCGGCGAGCACTTCGAGCCAAGCTGGAGCCGTCACGGCGAACCAGTGTCCCCTGTGTACGGGGAGTATCCGAACCGGGTGGTGGGGGGGGGGGGGGGGCCCCCCCCCCGGGCCCCCCCCCCAAAACCAAAACAAATAAGGCAATATGGAAGTGCG
>NZ_JBHZAG010000109.1:0-29153 GCF_042754125.1 Amycolatopsis sp. NPDC059235 | reverse complement strand
GTGTGCACGGCCCCCCGGGCCGGGCGCACTGCCCCTCCGCACGCCGACTTAAAGGCGATCCCGCCGCGACGACGAAGTCGACGCCATTAAACTCGGCGCCATTAAACACAGCGCGATCACCGGGATCAGAGTCATGGCCGAGATCACGGCCCCGACCACCACCGGCCCGACAGTCCCGAGCCCGGATTCAAGCGCCGCCCCGCCGACCCACGACGCGACCGCGGTCCCAAGATTGAAAGCCGCAACGCTAAGCGAAGACCCCAAAGTCGGCGCGTGATCGGCGTAGCGAACGGCGAGCGAGATCAGAATCGGATTCGCGCCGAGCCCGAAGAACCCCAGCAGGACAACCAAAACCGTGGTCGGCACCGCCGCACTGGCAACGAAGCACATCACCAGGAGCACGAGCGCAGTCACCGCGGGCGCCGCGATCGTGGCCGCGTGCGGATGGGTGTCGCCGAGCCGGCCGCCCCCGATGGAGCCGGCCAGCGACCCCGCGCCGAATCCGGCCAGCACGAGCGGCACCAGGTTCTCCGCGATTCCCGCGCGGCCGGTCAGCAGCGGGGCGAGGTAAGAGTACGCCGCGAGGACGCCGCCGGTCGTAGCCGCGCAGGCCGCCAGCGCGAGCAGCAGCCGACGAGACCGGAGCGCCCGCAGTTCCGCCCGGATCGACACCGCCTGGTGCGCGTCGCCGCTCGCGGGCACGTGCCGGACGATCAGCGGGATCGCCGCGACCGCGAGGACCGCCAGCGCCCAGAAAGTGCCGCGCCAGCCGAAAAACTGCGTCGCGAGCGCACCGAGCGGGACGCCCAGCACGGTCGCGAGCATGCCGCCCGCGTTCACGACGCCGACGGCCCGCGAACTCGTGCCCGCCGGAGCCACGCGGGTCGCGACCACCGCGGCGAGCGCCCAGAACGCGCCGGTCGCCAACGCAGTGAGGAACCGGGCGGCGAGCAGCATCGCGAACGCGGAACTCAGCGCGACGATCACGTGTCCCGCGGCGAACACGGCCAGGGCGAGCATCAGGGTCAGCCGGTGCGGCAGCCGCAGCGTGAGCATCGCCATCGCCGGAGCGCCGACGATCATCCCGACCGCGAACACCGTGATCAGCAACCCCGCCTTCGCGACGTCCACCCGCACATCGGCGGCGATCTCGGGCAGGATGCCGGCCACCACGAACTCGGTGGTGAGCATCAGGAAAGTGCCGACTGCCAGGACGTAGACGACCAGCGGCAGACGGGAAGAAGCCGGAGCGGCTTCGTCGGGCATGGCGAACCTCGTGTCGGGATGAATGCGTTTCGCGGACACTGCCCACTACACCCGCGCGGGCCGCGCGCAAGAAGGTCGAGCTTGCGGGGGTGCCGGCTCAACCCCCCTCCGGAGCCGGACGGCGCTTATCGTGAGGGAATGGACAACCGTGCCGACATCCGCGACTTCCTCGCCAGTCGCCGCGCGAAAATCACGCCCGAGCAGGTGGGCCTGCCGACCAGCGCCCGCCGCCGGGTCCCGGGCCTGCGCCGCGAGGAGGTCGCGGTGCTCGCCGGGGTCAGCACCGAGTGGTACACCCGGCTCGAGAAAGGACACATCGGCGGCGTGTCCGAGGAAGTCCTGGACGCGGTCGCCAAGGCCCTGCGGCTCGACGACGACGAACGCACGTACCTGTTCGACCTCGCCCGCGCCGCCCGGCCCGCCCGGCGCGCGTCCTCGCGACGCAAGGACGTGCGGGTCCCGGACCGGATCCAGTGGCTGCTCGACTCGATGACGCTGTCGTCGGCCTTCGTCCGCAATGGACGCCAGGACATCGTCGCGAGCAACGCGCTGGCCAGGGCCCTGCACGCGCCGGTGTACGAGAGCCCGGCCACCGCTGAGCACGGCCGGGCGAACATCGCCCGCTATCTCTTCCTCGACCGCGAATCCGAGAAGTTCTTCCCGGATTGGGACGCTGCCGCGAGCGCGACCGTCGCCCTGCTGCGCGCCGAGGCGGGGCGCGAGCCGCACGACCGGGCCCTGCGCGAACTCGTCGGCGAACTTTCCACGGTCAGCCCGGTTTTCCGCGATCATTGGGCCGCGCACGACGTCCGGATCCGGCACGAGGGCGTCAAACGGCTCCAGCATCCCGACGTCGGATTGCTCGAACTGACGTATCAATCGCTCGAACTGCCGCTGGGCCAGCGGGCGATGCACGATCTGACGACCTACACCGCCGAGCCGGGCAGCACCTCGGAGGAACGGCTGAAGGTCTTGGCCAGCTGGAAGGCAGCACCCACCGAGACTTCTCACACCGCGAAGTGACTGTCCTTAATAGATAGCTACTGGTCAGCTTTTCTGTTGCGCGGCAGCGTATTGCTCATCGGTGACCGGTTCGAGCCAGGTGGTGCCGTCTCCGTCGTCGATGCCTTCGAGCATGGCGACATGGGCCATACAGGTGGTCTCGCCGCCGCCGTGCCAGTGTTCCTCGCCAGGCGGGGTCCAGACGGTGTCGCCGGCCCGAATCCGGATGACCTGGCCCTCGCGGTTGACGACATAGCCGACGCCTTCGGTGACGTGCAAAGTCTGGCCGTTGGCGTGGGAGTGCCAGTTGGTGCGGGCTCCCGGAGTGAACCGGACCAGCGCGGCGATCAGCCTCGACGGCGCCTGCGCTTTCTTGATCGGAGTGACGTAGACGCCTCCGGTAAACGCCGCGGCGGGAGCCTTGGCGGTGTCGTTGACCGGGATGAGTTCCATGGAATCGTCCTTTCGTCGCGGTGGCGAGGTTTATTCGCGGAAGACCTTCTTCGCGACCGCCATGGCCGCCATCGCCTGCGGCCAGCCCGTGTAGAACGCGAGGTGCGTGATGGCTTCGATCAGCTCGGCTTCGGTGTTGCCGTTTTCCTTGGCCAGGCCGAGGTGATACCCCAACTGCCCGGTGTTGCCGTTCGCGGTCAGCGCGGCGACGGTCACCAGGCTGCGTTCTTTCGAGGTCAGCTCGGTACGTTGCCATACTTGGCCGAACAGCACGTCGTCGGTGAACCGCACCAGCGCCGGGGCGAAATCGCCGAACATCTTCTCCGCGCCGGTTTTCTCTTCGGTCATTCTTTGTCCTTTCCAGACAGTCCTTTGTAGGCCGCCAAGGCGGCGAGCACCGCGACTCCGGCGGCGAGCAGCAAGCTGAGCCGCGTCCCGCTCCCCATCCCGGCCGAGAGCAACGCCCCGAACACCGCGACAGCCAGCGCACCGCCGAGCTGGCGGCTCGTGTTGAGCACCCCGCTCGCCGTCCCCGCTTGATTCCCCGGCACCGCCGCGAGCAGCACCGCGATCACCGGCGGGATCACCGTCGGACCGCCGAGGCCGACCAGCACCATCAGCGCCGCTGTCACCCACACCGGTGCACTGCCTGCGGTCAGCGCGACCGCGGTGAGGCCGAGCGTCATCACCAGCAACCCGGTCACCACGACGAGCCGCGCGCCGACGCGCTCCACCAACCGGGGCACCAGCGGAGTCAGCACCAGCCCGGCCAGCATCATCGGCAGGAACACCGCACCGGCGTCCAGCGCCGAAAGCCCCCGCTGCTGGAGCGACAGGCTCAGCACGAACGGCATCCCGTAGTAGCCGACCATGAACGCGAACCCGATCACCACCGCGACCGCCACCGCCCGGGTCCGGATCAGCGCCGGCGGCACCATCGGATGCCTCGCCTTCGCCTGGACCGCGACAAACCCGGCGAACGCGACCACCGCGACCCCGAAAGCCACCCGATCCGCGTCGATCGCCCCGAACACCAGCGCCGCCATCGCGACCGCCCCGCTGACCTGCCCCGCCCAGTCGAACGGCACCCGATGCCGGACCGACCGCGCGACCCGGGCCAGCAGCACGAGCGCCACCGCACCGACCGGCACGTTGACCAGGAAAATCCACCGCCAGCTGGCGAGCGTCAGCACCCCGCCGAGCACCGGCCCGGCCGACGACGCGACCGCGCCGCCCATGGCCCACACCGCGACCGCACGACCGCGCCTGACCGGATCCGGATAAGCCTGCCCGATCAACGCCATCGACGACGGCATCACCACCGCCGCCGCTGCGCCCTGCACCAGCCGAAACACCACGAGCGCCCCGAGCGACGGCGCGAGCCCGCAAGCCGCGGACGCCACGACGAACCCGCCCAGCCCCCAGCCAAACGCCCGCTTCGCCCCGATCCGGTCGGTGAGCGATCCGGCGGAGAGGAGGAACGCGGCGAACGCGAGGGTGTAGGCGTCGACGACCCACTGCAGGCCGGTGATCCCACTGCTGAGGTCGGCCCGGATGGCGGGCAGCGCAACGTTGACGATCACGGCGTCGAGGGTGACTACGAAGAAGCCGAGGAGGGCCGCGAGCAGGGTGGCTGTGGTGCCGCGGGCATTCGGTGAGGCGGGCTTCGGAGCCACGGTGCTGGACGGTGTCGCCCTCCGCCCGCGCGACAAGTCCCGCCCGCCTCGGATCGCGGCGAGCGACGTCACGGTAACGCTGCCCGGCCGGGCAGGGGCCGACGCAGCCGCCCCACGAGACGACACCACCCTCCGCCCGCGCGACAGGCCGCGACCTCCTCGAACCGCGGCGAGCAACGCCCCAGCAACCCTGCCCAGCCAGGCAGTGCCCGAAGCAGCCGCTCCCCGTTCGAGCAGCAAGCCCCGCCCGCCGAAATCCCCCAGGCTCGCGGGCAGCGGCACCGAGGTGGTCGCAGCAACCCCGCGAACCCGGGGAACATCCGAAGCACTCACCCCACGAGAAAACCCCGCTCCCCGCCGTTTCGGCAGGTCGCGTCGTTCCGGGTCCTGGCAGAACCCCCCTCGCGCGCGGGGCCCGTCGTACCGTGGTGGGCATGAGCGCCAAGAGCAGCGAGGCCCGGGACTTCCTGGTCACCCGCCGGGCCAAGATCACGCCCGCGCAGGCCGGGCTGACCGTCTACGGCGGCAATCGCCGGGTCCCGGGCCTGCGCCGGGAAGAGGTCGCGCTGCTCGCGGGCGTCTCCGCCGACTACTACACCCGCCTCGAAAAAGGCAACCTCGCTGGAGTCTCCGACAGCGTTCTCGACGCCGTCGCCGCCGCGCTGCAGCTCGACGAGGCCGAGCGCGGCTACCTCTTCGACCTCGCCCGCACCGCCAACTCCGCCGGCCGGCCCCACAGCGGCGGGCAGCGGCGCCGGCCGCCGCAGCGCGTCAGTCCGATCGTGCAGCGCATTCTCGATTCGATGACCACCACCGCCGCGTTCGTGCGCAATGGCCGCCTCGACATCCTCGCCACCAACCCGCTCGCCCGCGCGCTCTACTCCCCCGTCTTCGACAGCCCGACCCGCGCCGGCGAGCACACCCCGCCCAACCTCGCCCGCTTCGGCTATCTCGACCCGGCCGCCCATGACTTCTTCCCCGAGTACGAGAAGTCCTGCCACACGTCCGTCGCCATCCTGCGCACCGAGGCCGGCCGCGACCCGCACGACAAGAGCCTCTCCGACCTCATCGGCGAACTCTGCACCCGCAGCGACGATTTCCGCACCCGCTGGGCCGCCCACGACGTCCGCCTCCACCGCACCGGCGTCAAGAACTTCCGGCACCCGGCGGTCGGCGAACTCACCCTCGACTTCGAGGCCATGCAGCTCACCACGGACACCAGCCTCACCCTCACCGCCTACACCGCCGCGCCCGACACGGCGTCCGAGGAATCGCTCCGGCTCCTCGCCAGCTGGGCGGCGACCGAAATCGCCGCCGGATCGGGCCGCTAGCGCCAGAGAACCGCCGCGGCCGCCCGAACCGCCAAGGGCCACGGGCGAAACGCCAGAAAGCCGCTCCACACAAGCCCGCGCCCGAGGTACCACTCCGGCCCCTCGCCACCGAAATCCCCGGCGCGATCAAGCCGCGGGCACGGGAAACCCGCTACAGTTGCCCGAAAACTTCCTCCAGGGGGCAGCGATGGAGTTTCAGGAAGTCGTGCGGCGCAGGCGGATGGTGCGCAAGTTCACCGACGAGCCGGTGCCCGAGGAGAGCCTTCGGCGGATCATGCGCAACGCGTTGCGCGGGCCGTCCGCCGGGTTTTCGCAGGGGCAGGCGTTTCTGGTGCTGCAGGGCGACGACGTGCGGCGGTTCGCTGGCATCCTCGAGTCCTGGACGCTGGACGAGGGCCTCAAAGCCGCGCCGGTGATCGTGATCCCGTTTTCGGTGAAGGACGTTTACCTCGACCGCTACGCCCAGCCGGACAAGGGCTGGACCGACCGCAGCGAGGACCACTGGCCGGTGCCGTTCTGGTACATCGACACCGGCATGGCCGTCCTGCTGATCCTGCAGACCGTGGTGGACGAGGGGCTCGGCGCGGTGTATTTCGGCATCGGCGCGGAGGATTACGCCAAGGTGCGCACCGAATTCGGCGTGCCGGACAGCCACGAGCCGGTCGGCGCGATCGCCATCGGATACGACGCCGACGCCAAGATCTCGGCGGGAGCCTCCCCGGCTACTCGCAGGCGGAAGCCGGAAAGCGAGACTGTCCACTTCGGACAGTGGTAACCCGGCGCGCGGCGGCGGCCGGTTCGGCGAGCCGCAGCACGCCGGATTCGTCGAGCCAGCCGCGGTCGCCGGTCAGGTAAGCCCGCTGGGGCACGCCGTCGATGTCCAGCTCCGGGAAGGCAGCGGTGCGTTCCGGCGCATGCAGGCTGCCTAGGGCCAAGCCGTCGCCGGTGAGCGCGATTTCTCCGCGTTCACCGGCTGCTACCGCTTTGGCGCCGTCCCACACCGCGACGCTGGTGCCCGCCACCGCGCGGCCCAGCGGGATGCCGCCGTCCGCGTCGAGATCGGCCTGGCTAACCCGGTGGATTGTTGCGACCCCGCAGTTTTCGACCGCGCCGTATGCGTTGTACAGCGCCAGAGACGGGCAGGCCGCCAGCACGGCCCGGCAGCTCGCCGGGTCGAGCCGGTCGCCGCCGACGGTCAGGACTCTCAGCCCGGACAGACAGGAAGCGTCGTCCGCGACGGCGGCGAACTGGGCCGAGTCCAGAAAGAGATGAGTCGCCCCGCGCCGGACGCCGCCGGAGATGTCGGCGGGCGCGAGGTGATCTTTCCGGTACGGGAGAACGGTTCCGCCGGACAACAGCGTCGCCCACAGTTCCAGGGCGAAGACAGTCCCCGACGTCGCGGCGGCGCAGAGCGTGACGGCGGCCGGACCCAACGGGACGCATCCGCCCGCCGCGACCAGCCGAGTGGTTGCCCGGTGCGGCGAGAGAACAGCCGTCGAGTCCGAAGTCCAGAACACGGTCGCCGGGTCAGTCGGCTGCAGGTCGGGAAGCGCGGGTCCGTCGCTGGGCTTGCGGAGGCGTTCTACCGGTACGTGGTCGATCGACGCCGCGGCCAGAGCACGTCCACCGGCCGCGTCGCCGGTGACGACCGCCGGCCGCAGGGCGGACACCGAGGCGGCGAGCCGGGTTTCGGAGCAGTGCGCGTCCAAGACGCTGTACGCGCAGCCAGCCAGGAGAATTCCGAGCAGCAACGGCGGCAATTCCGGAGTGCGCTTGGCGGCCACCGCGACGATTCCGCCGGGAGGAGCGCCTGACACCGCCAGATTCCGCGCGATACGGCGAGCTTCGGCGACCAGCCGCGCGTATGTCACGACGTCCAGCCGGTCGCGAATGGCCACGGCGTCCGGCCGGTTCGCCGCCTGCCGGAGAAGCATAACGGTAATCGTTTTCGCACTCGCGGCGTCGGACATTGCCGCATCACCCGAATCTCAGCGCGGACGAGAGCACCGGCTCCACCTTCATGTTTTCCCCTCTGGCGCGATCCGGGAAATCCGGACAACACGAAAATGTTTCAATACAGCCAGAAAACCATGAGAAGCGACATAATTCCAGAGACCGGACCGACACCCCGGCTCCGCCCGCCGCCGGACGCGGGAGTACCGCATTCAGCCGTTTTCTCCCGGGAAGCCCGACGCGCGGCCTTCCGGCAGACCTCGGCTCCGGACGGCGCACCTGCGGCGAAACTTCGGCAGAGCAGTGCGACATACCCCGAACAGCGCAACGAAATCATCCGTTCGCCGCGAATCTCACCTCAATGGCACAAACCCACGACCCGGGACGACAATTCCCTCGAAAGTGCCATCAATCCCGCGAAGCAGCGCTTGCATATTCCGGTCCGGAACACAATGTCACCGAATTCGAGGACCAAGGAACCTTGACGGGCGCCCTCCGCGAGCACGGCGGAGCCGGACCACCGCCCGAAACCGTCTCCGCACAGCGACTTCGCACCACTCGTCGTGCCACGGATTTCACCCCAGCGGACCAGCCCAACCTCCGCCAACAGGGGAATCCGGCCCCCGAAAGCGGGGAAATCCTGGTAACATCGCCCGTGCGGAGGATCGGTTTGCGGTAAATGCACGACGACGATCAGACTTCACCGGAACCCTTCGCCGGACCGTCCCGGATCCGTCGACAACCGCCACTGGCTGTTGAAAAATAAAGGGTATTCACGGCGTTGGTCCCCTTTGCCAGATTAATGGTTCTTTGCGTGGTCTAGACCTCAATCCCGGCTCGTGTCGTATTTGTCAACCGGGACTCGCATCGAACAGGTCACGAAATTGTCAACACCGACGTCCGTAGGTTACGTCGGCGTTACATCCACCGATCATTAGGCATATGGATCTCACCGAGTACCCGACCGCCCGCCCCGGTCCGGCACCCGACACCGAAGAAGCATTCGCCCAGGTGATGGCCGATGTCACCGGGCAGGAAAACGTGTCGGTCGACAGCAACTTCTTCGCCGATCTCGGGGCCAACTCGCTCGTGATGGCACAGTTCTGCGCACGAGTGCGCAAGCGTGCCGATCTTCCCGCCGTCTCCATCAAGGACATTTACCGGAATCCGACCATCGCCAGTCTCGTCTCCGCTTTGGCCGAAACCGAAGAGGTCCCGGCCGAGGAGCCGGCGCCCGCCCCCGCGGAGCCGCCGAAGCGGGCGAGCCGGCTCGAATACTTCGGCTGCGGGACGCTGCAGCTGCTGATCTTCTTCGCTTATTCCTATCTCGTGGCCCAGGTGCTCGGCATCGGCACCGACTGGATTCTGGCCGGGACCGGCTTGCTCGACTACTACCTGCGCTCGGTGGTCTTCGGCGCGATGGTGCTGGCGGTGCTGTGCACCCTTCCGATCGCGCTCAAATGGATCCTCGTCGGCCGCTGGAAGCCGGGAGAGATCCGCACCTGGAGCCTCGGCTACGTCCGGTTCTGGGTGGTCAAGACGCTCGTCCAGCGGAACCTGCTGGTCCCGCTGTTCGTCGGCTCCCCGCTCTACTCGCTGTACCTGCGCGCGCTGGGCGCGAAGATCGGCAAGGGCGTCACGATCTTCTCGCGCTTCGTCCCGGTGTGCACCGATCTGCTCACCGTCGGGGAAGGCGCGGTGATCTGCAAGGACACCTACTTCACCACCTATCGCGCGCACGAGGGCGTGATCCGGACCGGCCCGGTCGCGATCGGCGCGCACTCCTACGTCGGCGAGATGTCCGTCATCGACATCGAAACCCGGCTCGGCGCAGGCGCCCAGCTCGGGCACGCGTCGTCCCTGCACGCCGGGCAATCGGTTCCGGAGGGGCAGAGCTGGCACGGCGTCCCCGCCGTTCCCGCCGACGTGCAGTACCGGCGCGTCGAACCGCGGGCCTGCGGCAGCGTCCGGCGGGCGCTCTTCGCCGTGCGCCAGACCCTGACCGCGGTCTTCCTGCTCGCCCCGCTGGTGCTCGGGCTGCTCGGCTTCGTGCTGAACACGCTGCCGAACCTCAGCCCGGCGATGGGACTCGGCACGGCCGTCCTGGACTTCGCCGAGCCGCAGTTCTACTGGAAGGCCTTCGTCGTCTCCTTCATCCTGTACTTCGGCCTGCGGCTGACCGGCTTCCTGATCGTCACGTTCGTGCCGCGGCTGCTGAACCTCGCGCTCAAACCCGGCGAGGTCTACCGCCTCTACACCTTCCGCTACACCGCGCACCGCGCCATCCGCGTGCTCACCAACCTGCGGTTCTTCAAGACGCTTTTCGGCGACAGCTCGGCGATCGTGCACTACCTGCGCGCGCTGGGCTGCAAGGTGTCCAAGAAAGAACAGACCGGGTCCAACTTCGGGCTCGACGAGAAGTACGAGAACCCGTACCTCTTCTCCTCCGGCGCGGGCACGATGGTCGCCGACGGCCTGTCGGTGGTCAACGCCGAGTACACCAACACCTCGTTCCGGCTTTCCCGGGTGCACGTCGGGGCACGGAACTTCCTCGGCAACCACGTCCTCTACCCCGCCGGAGCCAAGACCGGCGACAACTGCCTGCTGGCGACCAAGGTCCTGGTGCCGCTCGACGGCCCGGTGCGCGAGGACGTCGGACTGCTCGGCTCCCCCAGCTTCGAAATCCCGCGCTCGGTCGAGCGCGACAGCCAGTTCGACCACCCGAAGACGCCGGAGGAATTCCGCCGCAGGCTGGCTGCCAAGACGCGGCACAACGCCGGGGGCATGCTGCTGTACGCCGTCACCCACTGGCTGTTCTTCTACGGGCTGCTGCTGCTCACCTGGGCCTCGGACGTGTACTACGACCTGATCGGCCCGCCGCTGTTCGCGATCGACACGGCCGCGATGCTCCTCTACGGCATGCTCTATTTCGTCGCCGTGGAGCGGATCACCGTTTTCATCCGGCCGATGCACCCGCTGTCGTGCTCGATCTACGACCGCCGGTTCTGGCGGCAGGAACGGTTCTGGAAAGCGGCCGCAGCGGGCGCGATCTTCCGCTCGCTCGACGGGACCCCGTTCAAGCGCCTGATGTGGCGGCTGCTGGGCGTCAAGGTCGGCAAGCGGCTGTTCGACGACGGCACGATGATCATCGAGAAGACGCTGGTGCGCCTGGGAGACGACGTCACCCTCAACATCGGGTCCGTCGTCCAATGCCATTCGCAGGAGGACGGCGGCTACAAGATGGACCGCATCGCCATCGGCAGCGGCTGCGTAGTCGGCACCGGCGCGCTGGTGCATTACGGCGTGACGATGGGCGACGGCTCGACGCTCGCCCCCCATTCCTTCCTCATGAAGGGCACTGAGGTCCCGGACCACGCGCACTGGGGCGGGAACCCCGCGCACGAAATCCGGGCTGTCCGCCGCCAGCTGGCGGGGAAATCGTGACGGAGCAACGACAACCACGGGAAGGACGACCCATGAGAACCGGACTGGGAGCGGTTCGCGAGCACTGGCGCGAGGTACTCACCGCCGGCGGACGCACCAGCGTCCCGCGCTGGACGCTGGAGGCCGGCTCCGCGATCGGCGACCACGAGACGCCGATCCCCCGCGGGATCGCGACCGGGCTGCGGCTGCTGGCCGAACAATTGCGCGTGCCGCTGAGTTCGGTGCTGCTCGCCGCGCACGCCAAGGTCCTCGCCGCGCTCTCCGGCGAGCCGCAGGTGTGCACCGGCTACGTCGCCGGGCCCGGCGGGGCGCCGCTGCCCTGCCGGCTGAGCACCGAATCCGGCACCTGGCGCGAACTGATCGAGCACACCGCGGAGGTCGATGCGCAGACCCTGGCCTTCCGGGACTTCCCGGTCGACGAACTGCGCACCGAGCTCGGCATCATCGCGCCGCCGTTCGAAACGGTCTTCGACCCGACCGGCACCGCCGGGGACCTCGCCGGGGACACCGTGCTGCAGCTGGACGTGTCGCCGGATCTGGAGACGCTGCGGCTGCGCTTCCGCACCGAGGTGCTGGATTCCGAAAGCGCCGAACGCGTTCTCGGCTACCACTTGAGCGCGCTCGCGCTGATCCGCACCGACGTCACCGCGCCGCACCGCGAAACCACCCTGCTGTCGTCCGCGGAACTGAAGCTGCAGCTGGAAGGCCTCGCCGGGCCGCACGTCGAGGTCCCGGATCTGCGCTGCCACGAGCTGTTCCAGCGCAACGCCGCCAGCCGTCCGGACGCGATCGCGGCGGTGCACGGCGACCGGCAGTGGACGTACCGGGAGCTCAACGGGCGCGCCAACCGCCTGGCGCGGGCGCTGGTGGCGCGCGGGCTGCGGCGCGAGGGCGTCGTCGCGGTGGTCACCGAACGCAATCTGGACTGGATGGCCGCCGTGCTCGCGGTGTTCAAGGCAGGCGGCGTCTACCTGCCCATCGAGCCGCATTTCCCGACCGACCGCATCGCGACCACGCTGCGCCGGGCCGACTGCGAACTGGTGCTGACCGAACCCGGCAGCACGACCACGCTGCGCAAGGCCGTCGAATCGCTGCCCGGCGTGCGCACCTTGTTCGTGGACGCCGCGTACGAGGAGGACCACTCCGACGAGGATCTCGCCGTCGCCGTCGAGTCCGGCCAGCTCGCCTACATCTACTTCACCTCGGGCTCGACCGGCGAGCCGAAGGGCGCGATGTGCGAGCACGCCGGGATGGTCAACCATCTCTACGCCAAGATCAACGACCTCGGCATCACCGAGGACTCGGTGGTGGCGCAGGTCGCGCCGCAGTGCTTCGACATCTCGCTGTGGCAGCTGGTTTCCGGGCTGCTGGTCGGCGCGAAGACCCTGCTGATCGAGCAGGACGTGATCCTGGACGCCGACCGGTTCGTGGACCGGCTGGGCAGCGGCGGGGTTTCGGTGCTGCAGGTCGTGCCCTCCTACCTCGAGGTCGTGCTGACCGCGGTGGACAAGAACCCGGTCGCGCTGCCCGATCTGCGCTGCGTTTCGGTGACCGGCGAGGCGCTCAAGACCGAACTGGCGCAGCGCTGGTTCGCCACGATGCCGGACGTCAAGCTGGTCAACGCCTACGGCCTCACCGAAACCTCGGACGACACCAACCACGAGGTGATGGACCGCGCGCCGACACGGGAGCGGGTGCCGCTCGGGCCGCCGGTGCAGAACGTGCGCGTGTACATCGTCGACGAAAACCTCGACCCGGTCCCGCTCGGCGCGCCCGGCGAGATCGTGTTCTCCGGGGTGTGCGTGGGCCGCGGCTACATCAACGATCCGGAGCGCACCGCGCGGGCGTTCACCACCGACCCGCACCGGCCGGACGCCCGGCTCTACCGCAGCGGCGACCACGGCCGCTGGCTGCCCGAGGGCAAGGTGGAATTCCTCGGCAGGCGCGATTCGCAGGTCAAGATCCGCGGTTTCCGGATCGAGATCGGCGAAATCGAGAACACGCTGCTGCGGGTGCCCGGCGTGCGCGACGGCGCGGTGGTCGTGGCCGAACGCGGGCAGAGCAAACGGCTGGTCGCGTTCTATTCCAGCCGCGAGCAGCTCGACCTCGAACTGCTGCGGGACCAGCTCGGCGCCGCGCTGCCCGAGTACATGCTGCCCTCGGCGTTCCATTGGCGGGAGCAGTTGCCGTTGACCGCCAACGGAAAAATCGACAAGAAGAACCTCGCCGCGCTCGCCGCCGAACTCGACGCGGCGGACGAGGACTACGACGAGCCGGTCACCGAAACCGAACAGCGGCTCGCCGGCGCCTGGGCGCAGGTGCTCGGCATCCGGTCCGGCCAGATCGGCCGCCGGGACAGTTTCTTCGGCCGGGGCGGCACGTCGCTGTCCGCGGTCAAGCTGGCGATCGCGCTCGACCGCGCGGTCTCGATCAAGGACGTCGCCAAGCACCCGGTGCTCGCCGACCTGGCCGCGCTGATCGACAGCCGGTCCGACTCCTCGTCCCGAAGCTCCTGACCCTCTGCAACCGCGGAAATCGAAGGGATTCCACGATGTCGTTGTCCAAATTCCTGCCGAAGACTTCCCCGCCCGAGCCGGATTTCTGTCCCGGGCTGCCCGCGGTGCTGCGGGCCGAGGCAGGCGGCGACCCGGCCGGCTGGGCGAGCACGCACCGGGAGACGGTGCGAAGACTCGTCGCCGAATACGGCGCGGTGCTCGTCCGCGGTCTCGGGCTCGCCGACCAGACCGCGGTCGCGGCCGTGTTCGGGAGGCTGACCGACCTGCTGATGACCGAGCAGGAAGCCTTCGCGCCGCGCGCCGCCTACCCCGGCGGGGTGCACTCCTCGACCGAATGGCCGCCGAACCAGCCGATGTGCATGCACCACGAACTGAGCTACACCCTCGAGTTCCCGGGCCTGCTGCTCTTCGCCTGCGTCAGCCCGCCGTCCTCGGGCGGCGTCACCGGCGTCAGCGATTCCACCGCCGTGCTGGCCTCGCTGCCCGCCGACCTGCGCGCGCGGTTCGAGCAAGACGGCTGGCTGCTCACCCGCAGCTTCAACGACGAGATCGGGGCGTCGGTCGCCGAAGCGTTCGGCACCGAGGACCGCTCCGCGATCGAGGACTACTGCCGCGCCAACCGGATCGAGTTCGAATGGCAGCCTGAGGGCGGACTGCGCACCCGGCAGCGCCGCCACGCGATCGTCGGGCATCCGGTCACCGGCCAGCGCTGCTGGTTCAACCAGATCGCCTTCCTCAACGAATGGACGATGGCGCCCGAGGTGCACGAGTACCTGGTCGACATCTACGGAGCGGACGGGCTTCCGTTCAACACCCGCTTCGGCAACGGCGACCCGATCGGCGAGGACGTCGTGCAGTTGCTCAACGAGGTGTACGAGGAGCACACCGTCCGCGAACCGTGGCAGGCGGGCGATCTCCTCCTGGTCGACAACGTCCGCACCGCGCACAGCCGGGACGCCTACGAGGGCCCGCGCGAGGTGCTCGTCGGGCTGGCCGACCCGGTACGACTTTCCGACTGCTCGCTCGCTTCCGAGGGGAAAACCCAGTGACCACGCAATCTTTCACCGCCGAGTCCGCGCCCGCGGGTCCGGGCGCGGTGCCGCCGTTCGCGGTGATCTCCGGCAGCCAGGTCCAGCAGGCGCTGGCCGGGCGCGAACGGGAGGTCGTCGACCTCGTCGAGACCGCCTACCGGGTGCACGGCACCGGCGATTCGGTGAACCCGCCGTCGTATTTCCTGCGCTTCCCGGACCGCCCGGCCGACCGGATCATCGCCCTGCCCGCCTCGCTCGGCGGGGACACGAACGTCGCGGGCGTGAAGTGGATTTCCAGCTTCCCGGGCAACGTCGCCGCCGGGATCCCGAGGGCGTCGGCGGTGCTGATCCTCAACGACCTCGCGACCGGGTATCCGTTCGCCTGTCTGGAAAGCTCCATCATCAGCGCGACCAGGACGGCCGCGTCGGCCGCGCTCGCCGCGGACTGGCTCAGCCGGACGCGGGAACGTCCCCGGCGCGTCGGGTTCTTCGGCGTCGGCCTGATCGCCCGCTACATCCACACCTTCCTCGCCGGCACCGGCTGGGAGTTCGACGAGATCAACGTGCACGACCTGCACGCCGACAGCGCCGCCGGGTTCCGCGGCTACCTGGAGCAGTCCGGGTTCGCCGGCGACATCAGCGTGCACGACACGGCCGAAGGCCTGATCCGCGACAGCGATCTGGTGATCTTCGCGACCATCGCCGGCGAGCCGCACGTGCACGATCCCTCGTGGTTCTCGCACAATCCGCTGGTACTGCACGTTTCCTTGCGCGATCTGGCACCGGAAGTCCTGCTGGCGTCAGCGAACCTCGTCGACGACGTGGACCACTGCCTCAAGGCCAACACTTCGCCGCATCTGGTCGAGCAGCGCACCGGCAGCCGGGATTTCCTGCTCGGCACCCTGGACGACGTGCTGACCGGCCGGATCAGCCCGCCCGCCGACCAGCCGCTGATCTTCTCCCCGTTCGGGCTCGGCGTCCTCGACCTCGCGGTCGGGGCCTTCGTCCACGAGAGAGTGTCCGGCACCGGCGGACTGCACGTCATCGAGGACTTCTTCCACGACCTGCGCCGGTATGGCTGAGCGCCGTCCGCCCCTGAGCTTTTTCTGACGAGGAGAAAAAACCGTGCCAGTCATCACCGTTCCCGAAGCCTTCAACGAGGAGGCGCTGTACGTCGACCTCCGCTGGAGTTTCGGCTATTCGCTGTTCCTCAAGTGCGAGGGCTTCAACTTCGCCGGCTCCATCAAGCTGAAGGCCGCCACCGAAATGGTCGACGCCGCCGAGCGCGACGGCCTGCTGCGGCCGGGCTCGATCATCGTCGAGTCCTCTTCGGGCAACCTCGGCGTCGCGCTGAGCATGATCGCGGCCAGCCGGGGGTACAAGTTCCTGTGCGTCACCGATTCCCGCTGCAACCTCGCGACCCGCCGCGCCATCGAGGCGCTCGGCAACGAGGTGCACATCATCACCGAACCCAGTCCCGAGGGCGGTTTCCTCGGGGCACGCATCGACCACGTGCGCATGCTGGTCGCGTCCGACGAGCGCTACGTGTGGCTCAACCAGTACACCAACCCGGACAACTGGGGCGCGCACTTCCACCGGACCGGGCCGGAGATCGCCGCCGCGTTCCCGAACCTCGACGTGCTGTTCGTCGGCGCGGGCACCACGGGCACCCTGATGGGCTGCGCGCGGTTCTTCCGGCAGTGGCACCGGCCGGTGCGGGTGGTCGCGATCGACAGCGTCGGCTCGGTCACCTTCGGCGGTCCGGCGGGCCGCCGGATGCTGCCGGGACTGGGCACCAGCGTGCGCCCGGCGATCCTCGACGAGTCCTATGTGGACGACGTGGTGCTGGTGGAGGAGCCGGATTCGGTCCGGGCGTGCCACCGGCTGGCGCGCAACGGATTCCTGTTCGGCGGCTCGACCGGGACGGTCGTCAGCGGAGCCACCAGCTGGCTGTCCGAACACGACGCGCACCATCTGACCGCGGTGGCCATCGCCCCGGACCTCGGCGAGCGCTATCTCGACACGATCTACCAGACCAACTGGCTGCAGGGCATCTACGGAGAGGACGTGCTTTCCCCGCAGCCCCGCCAATCCGTCTGATCCGTTGACCCCTCGCGGGCGGCGTACCGGCATCCCCCGGTGCGCCGCCACCCGGCGGGGTCAGACCTTCTTCTGCCATTCGTCCCAGCTGAAGCGCCAGTCCGTCCAGCCGTCGCCGGGTTTGAGGTCCGCTCCGGTGTCGGTCACCGTCACGACGTCCCCGCGGTGGGAGTTCTCGTAGAACCACTTCGCGTTCTCCACGCTGACGTTGAGGCAGCCGTGCGAAGTGTTGGAGTGCCCCTGCTGCCGGACCGACCACGGTGCCGAATGCAGGAACTGGCCCGAGTTGGTGAGCCGCAGCGCGTATTTGACCGTGGTGCGGTAGCCGCCCGGCGCGTCGGTGGGCACGCCGTACGTGCTGGAGTCCATTGTGTACGGCGACTGCACGGTCATGATCAGCATGGTGCCCGAAACGCTGCGCGCCGACGGCTTGCCGAGGCTGACCGGGGACGTCAGGACGAGCTGGCCGTCCTTGTACGTCCGCATCTGCTTTTCGTTGTCCGACACCTTCGAGATGATCGACGCGCCGGTCTTGAAGCTGATCTTGCGGTCGGCCTTGCCGAACACCCCGTTGCCGAGCGCGCGGCCGGCGATCTTGATGTCGAGCGTGATCGTGGAGTACGCGGGCCAGTATTCCTTGGTGCGGTAGTGCACCTCGTCGTCGCCGAACCAGCGCCACGCTCCGGTCGCGGGCTTGTCGGAGGTGACGGTGAGCATCTTTTCCGCGGCGGCCTTGTCCGCGACCGGCGCGGAGAATTTGATCGTGATCGGCATGCCGACGCCGGTGGTCTCGCCGTCGAGCGGGATCACCGACGGGTACGCCTGCGCCTTCGCGGTCGCCGTGGTGAAGGTGCTGGTGCGGGTCACCGGGTTGCCGTCCGCGCCGGTAGAGCGCGCGGTGAGCGTGTACTTCGTGCCGTACTCCAGGGTCTTGCCGCTGTTCCAGCGCTGCTTCGCGGCGTCCATCTCGCCGGGCACCGGAGTCCCGTCCGCGGCCGCGAGAGTGACCTCGTTGAGCGTGGAACCTCCGGCCGCCGCCGTGACGGGCTCACCGGGCGCGACGTCGTTCGAGCCGTCCTTCGGCCCGAGGTCGAGGGTCGCGGGCACCGGGGCGGCGCTGGTCTTCTGGTCGTTTCCGGCGGCGGTACCGGGCTCCGGTGCGGACGTGCACCCCGCCGTCAGCGCCAGCCCAGCGAGGATCCCCGCGATGATCTGCGTTTTTCGCCCCAGCACCTGATCTGCCCCCGTTCGCGATTACTAACGGACATAGTAGTCATAGCGGTCAGGCGTGGAGCAGGGCGGGAGCCGCCGTCCAAGCTCCGGCGACGATCAGGGTCGCGGCCGTGCTCACCGGGAGTAACGCTGCCGTTGCGAGGGCGAGAATGCCGGTTGCCGCGTGGCCGCGGGCGAGGTGCTCGAGCCTGAGCGCGGTGGCCGCCGAACGCACCGGATGCATCCGGTGCAACGCCGCGCTGACCGTCGCCGGTCCGTGCCGACGGCCGGCCGCGGCGTCCGCGCTCAATTCCACCGCGGCGGCAACGAACTCCGGCGACTGCCGAGCCAGCGGAACGAACGGCAACGCCGCCGACACCGCGTGCGCGAAGCCGACCAGCCGATGGTGCCGTCCGCGCAGATGGGACCGTTCGTGGTCGACCACCGCCGCGAGTTCCGGCTCGGAAAGGTCTTTCGCGAGCCCCTCCGAAAGCACGACGAGATCAGGTTTTCCGGCGATGCTGTAGGCGAACTTCTCCTCCGACGGCAGCCACCAGACACCCGCACTGGCCCGGCACACCATTGACAATTCCGCGAAATGCCGGTCATGCAATCGAAGCTGATGCCGGTACCGGCGGATCGAGGCCAGCGCGAACGCTCCTGCCGCACCCAGCGCGAGCAGCGCGCCGGACACGCCGACCACCTCGTCCAGGTGCAGCACTTCTTGGTGGCGCACCGTGTCAAGCCGCAGCCATGCGACCAACCGCCGCGCCGCCTCGTGTCCCGGCCCGAACGCCGTCGCCACCGCACCGGCTCCGGTGGCGATCATGCTGCCCAGCAACAGAATCCACGCGGCAAACCGCAGTCGCGCAGGCATCCGCGCCCGCAACACCCAACGCAGGAGGAGCGGGCCGCAGAAACCCACCACCGCCGCAGTCCCGACGAGCGCCGCGGAGACGATCACGAGCGCTTCCGCAACCCGCGCCGCAATGCCGCCCGCTCGCCCTCGGACGCCGACTGCGCGAAATGCAGCAGCACTCCTTCGGGATCGCCGACGTCAGCGAGCAGATTCCGCATCGCCCGAGCCGCGGCTTCCTCGCGCGAGAGCGTCGGCGTGTAGCAGTAGGCGCGGCTGCGCTTTTCGCGTGCCACCCAGCCCTTGCTGTGCAAATGATCGAGCACGGTGAGGACCGTCGTATAGGCCAGGTCCCGGTTCAGCTCCTCCAGCACTTCGCGGACCGTGCGCGCTTCGCCCGCGCGCCACAAGACGTCCATCGCCGCCGATTCCAGCTCGCCGAGTCCTTGCACGCCACGCATCCTAGGGCTCGGTCATTCCGGTTCGTCCCCGCTCTCCGCCTCGCTTTCCGGAGAGCGCCGGGCCGGATCGCGGGCTTGCGCGACGCCGATCGCGGTCAGCAGGATCGCGAGCACCACGAGAATCGTCAGGAGCGTCCAGCCGCCCGCGGACGAAGCCGCGGCCAGATCGGCTTGCATGCGATTCCTTTCGTTCGCCGACTCAGCTGCGCCCGGTGAACCGGTAAGTCGGCCCGTGCGATCCTTCGCAATGCTCGGCCCGGTCCTCGTCGACGTGGTCCACCTGCAGCGTCGTGTGGTCCAGCCGGTGCCGGGACCGCATGATCTCCTCGATCCCGGCCCGCACCGCGTGGCAATCCGCCGCGGGCCGCACCAGCACGTGCGCGGACAACGCGGGCTCGCCCGAGGTGATCTGCCAGATGTGCAGGTCGTGCACCTGCACCACGTCCGGAACCGACGCCACCTGCTCGCCCACCGCCTCCGGATCGATCCCCGCGGGCGCGGCCTCCAAGAAGATCCGGCCGGACTCGCGGACCAGCCCCCAGCCCGCCTTCGCCATCAGCGCGGCGACCACCAGCGCCGCGATCGCGTCGGCGCGGGCGAACCCGGTCAGCCACACGATCGCACCGGCCACCGCGGTCGCGATGAACGCGTACAGGTCGTTGAGGATGTGCTGGAACGCGCCCTCGACGTTCAGGCTCGACCGGTTCGCCCGGCTGATGCACCAGCTGGCCGCGACGTTCACGACGATCCCGGCCAGCGCCGTCACCAGCACGAGCGCGCCCTGGACCTCCGGCGGATCGATCAGCCGGGTCACCGCCTCGTAGAGGAACCACGCGGTCAGCAGCAGCAAGGTGATCCCGTTGGCCTGCGCGGACAGGATTTCCGCGCGCTTGAGCCCGTAGGTGAACCCGCCCTTCGCCGGACGTGCCGCCAGCCGGATCGCGACCAGCGCGAGCACGATCGACGCGGCGTCGGTGAGCATGTGGCCCGCGTCGGTGATCAGCGCGAGCGACCCGGCGATCAGGCCGACGACCAGCTCGACCGCCATGAACCCGACGATCAGCACCAGCGCCCGCACCAGCCACGTGCGGTCCGCGCCCGCCGCGACCCCGTGGCCGTGGCCGTGCCCCGTCTTGTGCTCGCTCACCCCGCACCATCCCCGACATATAGTGAAACGTGCATGTATTGTGGCGCACGCTCCGGCCCGACGTCCACCCGAGGTCACCCGCCCGGTTCGATCCGCACGCCGAGCCCCCGCAGCCAGCGCAGCGGATCGGTCTTGCGCTCCCCCGCCGTCCAGACCTCGAAGTGCAGATGCGGCCCCGTCGACTGCCCGCGATCGCCCACCTCGGCAATCACCTGCCCGGCCGCCACCCGCTGCCCGGCGGAAACCGAGTACCGGTTGATGTGCCCGTACACCGTGACGGTCCCGTCCTCGTGCCGGACGCGCACCCACAGCCCGAACCCGCTTGCCGGACCGGCCTCGATCACGGTCCCGGCGAGCGGAGTCCGGATCGGGGTGCCGATGGCGTTCGCTACGTCCAGGCCGTAATGGGTCGTTCCCCAGCGACCGCCGTAGTTCGAGGTGATCGTGCCGGCCACCGGCGCGTACGCGCGGGGTTCTTGACGAGCCTTCTCGCGCTCCTCTCGCTGAAGCCGATCGTCGCGGGTTTTGACCGCGGACTTCAGCACCGCCAGCTCCGTCTCCGGCGGACGCGCGGCTGTGGGCAGCACCTCATGCCCCGCTGTCACGGGCGGCAGTTCGCTTTTGCGCTCGGCTGGAGCCGCCCGCGCAGCCGCGGCGAAAGCCGCCCCGCCCGCGAACCCGGCCAGGACGAGCCCCGCCCCCAGCCCGCCGCGAGCACCCGCGGAAACCCGGCTCGAACGCCGCCTGCGGGCACCCGTCATGGTGTTCCTCTCGCCGGACCATGTACTACGCCGGATAGTAGATCACGCCGGTGTCAGTACGCGGTGAGCCCGCCGTCCACGATGAGTTCGGTTCCGGTGACGAACGAGGATTCGTCGCTGGCCAGGAAAAGCATCGCGTGCGCGACCTCGGCGGGACTGCCCGCGCGGCGCATCGGCGTGCGGACGATGTCGGGCTGCCGGTCGCCTTGCTCGTCGAGCAGGTCCTGGATCATCGGCGTGGCGATCACGCCCGGATGCACCGAATTGACCCGGACCCCACGCGTCGCGTACTCGACGGCGGCGGTCTTGGTCAGCAGCCGCACCGCCCCTTTGGACGCCTGGTACGCGGCCGCCGCGCCGCTGCCGACCAGGCCCAGCACCGAGGAAGTGTTGACGACCGATCCGTTGCCGGAGGCGCGCAGCAGCGGCATCGCGGTCTTCATCCCGAGCCAGGTCCCGGTCTGGTTGACCGCGATCACCCGGTCCCAGGCCTCCGGCGTGGTCTCCTCGATGCCCGGCCAGTCCACGATCCCCGCGACGTTGACCAGAACGTCGAGGCGGCCGAACCGCTGCCGGGTCCGTTCGATCGTGCCGCGCCAGTTCTCCGGCGAGGAGACGTCCAACCGGTCGGCCAGGACCTCGGTCCCCAACCGCTGAGCGAGCTTCTCCACCGCCGCTTGATCGACATCGGTGACGACCAGGCTGGCCCCCTCGCGCGCGAACAATTCCGCGGTGGCCTGTCCGATACCGCCGGTCGCTCCGGTGAGCAACACGACCTTGCCGCTGAGCCGCATGGGATCTTCCTTTCGTCGGGCGGAAATCAAGCCGCGGTGTAGCCGCCGTCGGCAGCGACGACCGCGCCGGTGACGAACGCGGACCGCGGCGAAGCCAGAAAGCCGATCACCTCGGCGATTTCTTCCGGCTGCGCGACCCGGCCGAGCGGATGGGCGTCGCCGAAGGACCGCAGATACTCCCGGCTGTCAGCGCGGAAAGTGTCGAGCAGATCGGTCTCGATCACGCCCGGTGCGACAACATTCGCGCGAATTCCGTGTGGAGCGCCTTCCAATGCGAGCACCTTCGTCAATTGCGCCAGCGCTCCTTTGGACGCGCTGTACGCCGCCGCTTCGGCCAGCCCCACCGTGGAAGCGAACGAGCCGACAGTGACGATCGCTCCCCCGCCGTTTTCGCGCATCACCCGAAACGCTTCTCGCGCATGCAGAAACGCGCCGCGAGCGTTGACGGACATCACCTTGTCCCAGTCGGCCGCGGTCGTCTCGGTGACCGGTTTGTTCACCGAACGACCAGCATTGGCGACCAGGATGTCGAGCCCGCCGAACCGCTCGAGCGCCGCAGCCGCCGACCGCACCGCGACGTCCTCTTCGGACACATCGCCGACCAGCACGGCCACGCCGTTCTCGTCGGCGAGCTGTGCCACCTCGGGCCGGATATCCGTGGCCAGCACTCGCGCCCCCGCTGCGTGCAGCCAAGCGACCGTCGCCGCCCCGACCCCGCGCGCGGCACCAGTGACCAGCGCGACCTTTCCCACCAGTTCTTTCGTCATGCCGCCCAGTCTCGGCGGCAACGGATCTCGCTGACAGGACGTGCCACACCCACCCAGCCGCCGCCTACGCTGGTCCGCATGGGCAGTACGGAACTGGGCGACTTCCTGCGGGCACGCCGCGCACAACGCTCCCCGGAGGACGCGGACGTGCGCTATTCCGGCAGACGCAAGGTCGCGGGCCTGCGCCGCGAGGAAGTCGCCGTGCTCGCCGGAGTGAATGTCGACTACTACGCGCGCTTGGAACAGGGCCGCGAAACCCGCCCGTCACCGCAGGTCCTCGACGCCCTCAGCCGCGCATTGGACCTGGACCCCGACGCCCGCGAACACCTGCACCGCCTCGCCGGCGCCGCCCCGCCCGACCTGCCGTCCCCGGTGCCCCCAACCGTGAGCCCCGAACTGCGGCAGCTCATGGACAGCCACCCGCACGCACCCGCGTTCGTGCTCAACCGCGTCCTGGACATCTTGGCCGCGAACACCCTCGCCGAAGCGCTGTTCTCCCCATTCCGAGCGGCCGACAACCTGGCGCGCATGACCTTCCTCGACCCGGCGGGGCGGCAGTTCTACGCCCGCTGGGACTGGACGGCCCAGGCCACCGTGGCAAACCTGCGCGCGGCAGCGGGAGACCCGGCCCTGCCGGGATTGGCCGCGGAACTCAGCGAGGGCAGCGACCAGTTCCGGGCGCTGTGGGAGACCCATCAGGTGCGCGGGAAGACCCGTGAGCCCAAGCAGCTCGTACATCCGGCGGTCGGGCCGTTGACGCTGACCTATCAGGCGTTCGATGTGCGCAGCGCGCCTGGACAGCAGTTGATCGTCTATCAGGCCGAGCCGGGGAGTTCGAGTGCGGACGCGCTCGCGTTGTTGCGGAGTGTTCCGTTACCGGCGCGCCGATAGCCTGATCACAGACCGACCTCAGCAGGCGGTTTTTCGGAAAGAACCCGCTTCGCCCAGCGGAGCACGAAGTGGCCTGCGACAGCGAGCACGACCCCGCTCGCCACGACCAGCCAGACCGGCGCGCCCGAGTTCAGCACAGCGATCACCACGAACGCGTCCAGCAGAGCAACCAGAGTGAACCCGACGTGCTCCACGTATGCGGGAGACGACAGCTGGCCAGCGCGCCGCATACGCCTGGCAAGAACGCCTCGGACCACGAGCACCGCGGCCAGCACCACGAACGCGCTCAACAGCACGCGGCCGCCCGAGGGCAGCACGGTCCATTCAACCGCGACCGCCAGCGCCAAGAACACCGTGGTGGCGGTCAGCGAGACAAGGTACGTGTCGAAGAACCGCCCCGCGCGCAGCAGGGCGACCGTGCCTGCCACCAGCGCGATCACGCCGGCCGCGGCATGCAGAGCGATGAAGACGGAGTGTGCCATCCGCTCGACCTTCCACTGTGGGATGTCTCCAGTCTTGACCTCCCACTGTGGGATGTCAACCGGTCGCCGCGGGGCTCCAGCGGACGACCGGGCTGGCACAATGACGGGCCCGACTCGAAGATCAGGAGCATGGATTGGGCGCCCACAAGGTCAACGCCACCGAAGCGTCGCTGCTCGGCTTCCTGCACGCGGGGCCGATGACCGGCTGGGATCTGGTCGCGGCCGCGCAGCAGCGGATCGGGGCGTTCTGGTCACTCACCCAGAGCCAGGTGTACCGGGAACTCGCGGCGATGAGCGAGGGCGGCCTCATCGAGGCGGGCGAGCAGGGGTCGCGCGCCCGCCGCCCGTACCGCCTCACCGACGCGGGCAGGCAGGCCTTCGAAGACTGGTGCGGCAGCGAACTGGCCGCCGAGAACATCCGGTTCCCGTTGCTGCTCGTCGTGATGTTCGGCCGGGACGTGCCAGGCGGCAGGCTGGCCGAGATCATCGCCGAGCACCGGAAGATCCACGCCGACCGACTGGCCGAGTACGAGCGGTCGCGCGCCGCGGTCCCGGAGGAAGAACGCGACCCGTACGCAATGGCCACGCGCGATTTCGGAATCCGTTACGAGCGCGCGGTCCTCGAGTGGTTCGCGGCGCTGCCGGACGTCATCACCGGCAACGATCGGCGATGAGCACGTCCAGGTGCGGCCGGAAAGCAGCCGACGGCAACGGCGGCAATGAACGGCTCCCGCCGCATTCCCTCGCCCTGGCTCCAAGTGCGTTTCCGAATCTACTCGCGAAACACACCGGCTAGACAAGCTTGCGAACCACTTCGGCGGCGGTGCGCTCGAAATCTCGGCCTATTCGCTATGGGCAGCCAGGTCAAAGACTGGCGTGCTTTGTCCTCGCGGCAAGGCGTGCGGTGTAAACCCGCCGCACTTCCGCGAAAACCAACCACGCCAGTGCTCACGTCTGCACGACAAGTAGTGCGGCGCAAGCCTGCCCGCACTCCCGCGCAACAGACCGCGCCATTGTTCGCGCCCGCACTCATGCGAAACCAACTGCGCCGACATTCACGTCCGCACGACAAGTTGCGCCGCGCAAGCCCGCCCACGCTCCCGCGCAACAGACTGCGGCGTTGTGCCCGCTCGCACTCCCGCGAACCAACCGCACCAGCGTTCCGTCTGCACGACAAGTTGAGCGGCGCAAACCTGCCCGCACTCCCGCGCGACAGACCGCGCCGCCGTTCTCGCCCGCACGGCAAGGCGTGCGGCGCAGACAGGCCCGTGTTCCCACAAAGCAGGCCCGTCCGCTCCGCACGCCGGCCGCCGGGGCGCGCGGCGGTGCCCGAGCGCACCGTTCGCGCGCGCGTGCACCGGCGGCCTCCGGCCGGGGTCGCGCCGCCCGGGGGAAAGCGGCGCGGGCCCGGCCAGGGCCTCAGCGAGGGTTACTTCGTGACGATCTTCTGGCCAACCAGGATCAGGTTCGCGTCCGGGATGAACTTCTGGTTCAGCTGCTGCAGGTGCTGCCAGCCGCCGTCCACGTTGAGGTTCTTCGCGATTCCGGAGAGGGTGTCGCCGGCGGCGACGGTGTAGCTGCCGTCCGGGTTCGAGGTCGGCGCGGCGTGCTTCGGCGCGGACTTGACCTTCGCCTCGGACTTGACCTTCGTCTCGGCCTTGACCTGGACCTTCGGCTTCGCGGCCACGGCCTCGACCTCGGCGGAGCCGCCGGAGGTGTCGCCGCCGAAGTTCGCGTAGCCCGCCGGGCCCGAGCCGCCGCGGCACTGCCACGGGGCCGAACCCTGCTTCGCGTAGATCCGGTCCGCGACGACCTGCTGCTGCGCGGGCGTGGCCTTGTCGGCCGTCGGGGCGAACTGGCCGCCGCCGTTCGCGAGCCAGGTCTTCGTGACGATCTGGAACAGGCCGGCGGGGCGGCCCGCGCGCTGGCCCGCGGCGGTGTTGTTGACCGCGGTCGGGTTGCCGCTGCTCTCGCACTTGACGATGCCGGCCTGCCCCGGGAAGGCGTTGGCCGTGCCCGCCCCGGCGAGGCCGATGCCGCCGAGGGTGGCGCCCGCGAGAGCCGCGGTCGCGCCGGTGCGCTGGAGGACTGTTTTCGTCTTGCTGGGTTTGCTGTGCCGTCCCACGGTAGGTGGGCTCCTTCGCTGTCACACCGCACAACCGTCCTCGGTGCCTGGGTCAGGCAGCGAGCCGCGACGGTCCGCGGCGGCTTCGGGTCGCTGATCCTCGGGGTAGATCGCAGGTCACCGCAAAAGCTCGAGAAGATTACGAAACGGAAACAGCAGGTGTACAGAGGCAGTGGGATCGGCCACAGATCGCCTCGGCGCGTAGCAGTCAGACGACAGTGCGTCACACGTCAGGCGACCTACTTGGTAAATAGTTCACAGCTCAACGGCAACATTTTCCCTCGAATCGTCAGCCTCAAGCGGCACCAAACAGCTACGTTGGCAAGTTTCACACTCTCAACTTCGCGTGATAGTTCCCGGCCAACTGACCGTTATGTTCGAGATAAACACGGCTTCGTCACCCCCGTTCACTTCCCGCTACGGCACCCGGCCCGACCGGCACGCGTCCCGCCGGACCAGGCCCGCTCCCCCGGACGCACTCCGCCTTCCGCCCGCCCAAAATGGTCTGAACCAGTACTGCACCGGTCCAGACCACCTCCCTGGTCTGGACCACCCCGCCGGGCGCCCGGCCGAACCCGCCGCCGAAAACGCAGCCCGCCGCCCGTCCCCCGCGGAAAACGGCACCCGCAACCGGACCCGGCGGCGAAAACGTCAGAAACAACCCGGCGACCTCGATATTTCTCCTGCCCGACATATCCCCGAACGCCTTCGGCAACCGTCCCGAAAACATCCCACGATGCGGTCCGCGGTCGCCGATTCACACGCCGGAAACGCAGCGTGAATATTCACGTTCCGTTTCGCGGAACCGCGAACACCGTTGCCGCTTCAGCCTTTCAGCCCAGCGCGGCGAACTCCGCGAAATCGCCGCCTTCACTCTCCTGGCGCATTGCCTTGCCTAATATCGGCCGATTCTTTTCTTTCCGCAGCCAAGCCCGGCGCGCCCCCGCCCGACGCGCCGCTGCGGCGGAACCGGCTGCGCTACGCTGTGCCCCGCGGTATTCCAGTGAGGTCAACCGGGGAGGGCGGCGCTCAGCGCGGCCCTCCCTCGCCTCTGCCCGCGAAAAACCGTTTCCTTCCTCGCCGGCCGTTTTCGGCGGTCCGCGAATCCCTGCGAAAAAGAGGAGGAGTGCATGACGAACTCGACGCCGGACACGCCGCGCGACGTCGACCGTACGCATCCGCGAGCCGGCACCGAGGCGGGCTGTCCCGAGGAAGGCGCCGCACTACCGCAGAAGCCGAGAGAACGGCTGCTCCGTTTATTCGAGGAGAACGGCCCTCGACGACTCTCCGCGAGCACCCGGCGGGCACGATTCGCCCCGAAGGTCTTTGTCCATTGTGGAGCCAAGGACACCGGCCCTTCCGCCGCGCACCGAGGCGGACCCGGCCGCCCCACCACCACTGCCAGGGGAGAACAGGCCAGATGACCACCCTCGAGCACCCCGCGCCGCTCACCGGCCCCGCCGTCTACTGCGATCTGCCCGGCCCGCGTTCGGCCGAGTACCTCGCCCGGCAGGACCGCCGCGAGCCGCTCCCCCGCGGCGGCCCGCGGCGGCTGCCGATCGCGATCACCGAGGGTTCCGGCAGCTTCGTGCGCGACGCCGACGGCAACGTCTTCATCGACTTCCTCGCCGGGGCGGGCGTGCTCTCGCTCGGGCACAACCATCCCGAACTGGTCGCGGCCATGACCGCGCAGCTGAGCAAGCTGACCCACGCGCTCGACTTCGCGACCCCGGTCAAGGACGAGTTCTCCGAGGCCCAGCTCGCGATGCTGCCCGAGGCGCTGCGCTCGCGGATGAAACTGCACTTCTGCGGGCCTGCCGGGACCAACCCCGTCGAAGCCGCGCTGAAACTCTGCAAAACCGCGACCGGACGCGGCGGCGTCGTGTCGTTCCAGGGCCGGTTCCAGGGCGGCGCGCACGCCGCGCTGGGCCTGACCGGCCGGCCGCGACCGTCCGCGAATCCCCTGACCGGCACCCAGTATCTCCCGTACTCCTCGTGCCCCCGCTGCCCGGCCGGGCACGATCCGGCCGCGTGCGCCGCGGACTGCCCGGACCAGCTCGAACGATCGCTGCACGACCCCGACGCCGGGCTCCCGCTGCCCGCGGCGGTGGTGCTCGAACTGGTGCAGGGCGAGGGCGGAGTGGTCCCGGCCCGGGCGGATTTCGTGCACCGGGTGCGCGAGCTGACCCGGGAGCTGGACATCCCGCTGATCGTCGACGAGCTGCAGACCGGCTGCGGCCGGACCGGGACCTGGTTCGCCTTCGAGCGCTACGGCATCGAACCCGACGTGATCGTCGCGTCCAAGGCGCTCAGCGGAATCGGCTCGCCGGTCTCGCTGATCATCTACGACGAGCGCCTCGACAACTGGGCCCCGCGCACGCACACCGGCGCCTTCCGCGGCAATCAGCTCGCTTTCGCCGCGGGCGCCAGGGCGATCGAGGTCGTCAACCGCGACAGCGTGCTGGACAACGTCGTCGAGCGCGGATACCAATTCGAAGAGCTGTTGTCTCCGCTGGCCAGCCACCCGTGGGTGACCGACGTGCGCGGCACCGGGCTGATGTGGGGCATCGAACTGACCGACCCGCGCACCGGAGGGCCGGCGTCGGAACTCGCGCTGGCCGTGCAGAACCACGCGTTGCGCCGCGGGCTCATCCTCGAACTGGGCGGACGCGGCGACAGCGTCGTGCGGTTGCTGCCGCCGCTCAACGTCACCGCGGACGTCGTGCGCACGGCCGCCGGGATCCTGCTGGCCGCGCTAGACACCGCGACCCGGGAGGCGCGCTAACCCGCCGGGGCCCGCGGGCGCGCGCCGCCCGGGCGTGGGCGGGGGCCCGGCCCCGGACCGGAACTAAACGGATTTAGTGGGAGGAGTATAATAAAAAAAA